>DASTJG010000547.1:0-4934 GCA_035716785.1 Anaerolineales bacterium | reverse complement strand
TCCACCTGAAAGCTTGACACCGCGCGCCCCGACCATCGTTTCGAGGTCGTCATCGAGTTCTTCGAGGTCGCGATCCATGACAGCCAGCTTTGTAGAGCCATAGATATCATCGTCGCTGCGCTCCAGCCCAAGCAGTATATTGTTGCGCAGAGTGTTGCTGAAGAGCCGCGGCACTTGCGCGGTATACGAACAACGCGGCGGGACAAAGAAGTCACCCGGAGAAGTGATGACTTCGCCATTCCAGCGGATCTCACCGGCTTCGACAGGGAGCAATCCCAACAATGCCCGCAGGAGAGTCGTTTTCCCGGAACCGATCCGACCCGTGACCACGGTCAGCTTGCCGCGCTGGAGAGTCAGGTTCACGCCCTCGATACCGTTGGTTGAATTGGGGTAGTGAAACGTCAGGTTAACGGCGGACAGCTCGTTCAGGTGGTCCGAAGCGCTTTTCGTCGGATAGGTCACCTCCGGGAGTGAACCGTTCAAATCCACGTGGCTGCGTTGAACCAACGCGTCCAGCGGCGCATTCTCCATCAAGCGGTACATGCGCTGGACCGAGACATCCATCTGCTTGTAACGCGCGGCCAGCATTCCAGCAAAGGTGGTCAAGTCACCCATGCTTTGCAAGAGATAGACGAACAACGAAAAGTCGCCGAGCGTAAAACTCCCCGCGCGCATGGACTGACCGACGAGTATCAGGATCACACCCGTTCCGAGTGTGGCGGTGTTGCGATAGATGGAACCGAGGATCTCATCGAACAGCTTCTCACGCACAGTCAGCTTCCGTCGTTCTTCATTGAGTCTGTCAAAATGGCTGATCACGTTCTCCTCAGCCGTTGCAACCTTGACCGCCTGCACCGCGCCGAAGAATTCACCGATAAATCCGCTCACGTCACCGGCCGCGGCGCGCGAGGCACGACGATAATGCTCGATGCGCTTGGATGCCATATTAGCCACAATCCCAACGACCAACACCGGGATCAGCGACATCACCGTGACCCAGAGGCTGATCCGTGCCATCAGCATGATCGCGGCGACAATGATGATGAGTCCCACCGCAATATCATTGATGAGGATCACAAAGAGGGGAATCTCCTGCACGTCGTTCTTGAAACGGCTCATCGCTTCACCGGACGAATCAGGCAACGGGGAGGCGCCCGGGCGGCGCAAAATGTGTCGCAGTAAATTCTTCCGCAGCAATGTGGGAATGTCGGCGAAGATCGGCACATCGGCATAGTAAAAGCCGTAGCTCGCGATCACGCGCCCGATCCAGGTAGAGACGGTAAATGCAACGATCGCCCAGATGCCAAAGGTCAACTGCGCCGCGCCGGTCAGCATATCGAAGAAGGCTTTGATGATGAGCGCCGGAGCGACCTGCCAGCAAAAGCGGATCAATCCTACGCACAGCAGGTCGATGAACCACAGCCAGGGACGAAAGCGCATCATCTCCCAGATCACGCGCCAGGCAGGGAGAGCAGGAACTTTTTGAGTGAATGTAGTTTCGGACATAATAAATTTCCTCGACAGACCGTTGGTTGAGTAGAGCCGAATGAAGTGAGGCTTGTATCAAAACCACCGGATGGCATTACACCAACACTTCCTCCAAGCCGGTTTGCAGCAGTTGATAGAAACGCGAGTTGGGATCTGCTGCCAACTGTCTGCGCTCGCCGTACTCACTGACACTGCCACTTTCCAGGATCATGATCTCATCCGCGCGCTGGACGGTTCCCAGACGATGGGCAATGATGATCGCGGTGCGGTTCTGGAGCAGCTTGTCGATGGCGCGTTCAAGATGCTGCTCTGTAGCCGGATCGAGGCGTGAGGAGGCCTCATCCAAAATGACCAGTCCCGGATTCCGCAGGAAGACGCGCGTAAATGCAAGCAGCTGCGCCTCACCCGCAGATAACGAGCGGCTTCCGGTATCCAGTTGCGTGTCCAGTCCCTTCGGCAGACTCCGGTACCAATCCCCTAGTTCAAGTTCTTCAAGGGTAGCATGTATTTTTTCATCCGGGATCGAACGGTCAAAGAAGGTAAGATTGTCGCGGATACTGGCACGGAATAATTGCACATCCTGTGTGACGATGGCAATATTCTGGCGCAATGTTTCGATATGCAGATCGCGCAAATCTGTCCCGTTGATCTCGATGTAACCAGATTTGGGATCATACAGGCGGAAGATCAGGCGTGCAAGCGTCGTCTTGCCGCTACCCGTGCGACCGAGTAATCCCAGCACCGAACCCGGCTGCAACTGGAAGGAAAGTCCGTTCAACACCGAATCGCTGCCGTTGTATGAAAAGGTAACATCTTTGAAAGCCAGCGCAAGCGGCTGGGCACGAATATCTATACCTGACCCATCGATCACCTCTGCTTTGAAATTACGGAACTCGGTCAGGCGTTCGACACAGGCACCGATGGTCTGGAAACTCTCGATCTCATGGGTCATTGCCCAGAAGGGTTCTTCCAACAGATTGATGTAGTGAACGAACAAATACACCGTGCCAATGGTGATCAATCCGGCTGTAAAGAGCCAGTAGCCACTGGTGATCGCCAGCAGTGTACCCATGGTGAGCGCCAGGCCCATTGCGTTCTCGATGATCCAGCGCTTGAAATGTGCCCTGCGGTTATGAGTCAGGATCGTGCTTTGATGCCGGAACAACTCCCGGATGGAATAATCCACAGCGCCGCTCGAGCGGATATCCTCTGTGCCAGCCAGTTGCTCCTCAAGGAAGCCATATAACTCTGCTTCGGCCTGCCGGCGCGCCTTTTGATGCGGCACGGCAATGTCCTTGAGGCGGCCAAGAACAAGGATGGTCACGAAGGAGAAAACTGTGAATCCCAGCCCGGTTCGCCAGTCTTCACGAAACAGCGCGGCAAGGACACCAATGAGCAGCAACCCGTTGCTTACCAGGTTGAGCGCAAATTGAGAGAAAAAGGTTGCCAGTTCGGTCACATCACCGTCGATACGCTCGATCAACTCACCGGGTGTATGATCGTTATGGAACCGCATGTCGAGGTTAAGCGCATGCCAGGCAAGTTCGGCGCGCAGCGCGTTGGTAGCTGTCCAGGCGACGTTTTCACCCAGGTATGTCACACTCACCGAAATGACCTGCTGGAGGAGGGCAATGCCGATGAAAGCCAGCGCCGTCCAGGTAAGTATCTGCAGAGCTTCTCCTGCCAACGCTGAATCGATGAACATCCGCATGATCTGCGGGGCAAAGATCCGCAAGCCGATGCTGCCAAACAGGAGGATGACAAGCAGACCAAACCGTCCCTTTTGCGGGCGGATATGCTGTGAGAGAAGATCCCAGTAGGCTTTGAAAGGTAAGTTCATAAAATAATCCTGTTTCGCGCAGAGCGGAGCCGCAGGCGGAGACGAAGCGCAAGTTGAATGAAGGGCCACATTTCCTGATATCCGCGCTTCGACTGCGTTCGACCGAAGAACACGGTCTCACTCCGCTCAGCGCGAGGGACTGGAAATAAAAAAACCACGGTGCAGAAGTGCACCGTGGCAGAAAGACACAGCAATGACCACTAGCGGTCAACAGGCGCACTCCGAGTTGGTATTTTTTTGTGGTTACGTCGAGCAAGGATCAATCGAACCATGGAATGCGCCTCCTTTCGTAGGGATTTTCGTACGTGAAGCAGTCCTGTGGACAAAGGCAGTTTACATCAGGAGAGAGGCAGTGTCAAGGCACAATGGCAAAGCGGCTTTTCAGTGTATTGTAAATATAGTTTTCCCAGAGTAATTGAATATCTGCTTCATGGTAATCGTGATTGCAGAAAGTCTGAAGGATAACCCGTCCCTCGAAGCAGGTAGCGACCACGCCGTAGTCGCTGTCTCGATTCTGGTACATTCCGGCCAGCAGCGTGGCTTCACTGCCCGGGGACAAGCGCATGTAATCACCAGCCTGATAAGTCCAATACCGGTCATAATGGATCAATGGGACGGCGATATTAGGCTCTGTAAAAACAGGCGCACTCGACTCCAGCCAGTAAATGGAGTCTGCCGTATCATAACTTTTTTGTAATCTGATGCCACACTTTGTAGTAAGAGGTTTGATGCGGCCCTCGCTGATCTGATCAAGGTACCACATTTCGACGATCAAGGCTGTTTTGTCGTTCACAACCCGCTCGGTGATCACATCAAAAAAATCGCCGGAGACGTAGTCATGCGATTCCGCGCCGACGATGATCAGGTCCCACTGAATGCCGGAATTGAGGTTCTCCATAAAGTCCCCCATCGCATCGCCAACAAATATATGCTTTAATCCCATACTCTGTAACGTGTCTTTGATCCACAATCCGATGTACGGAGTATCTTCGTAGACCAGGATCTTCGCCGACTTCATCCGCGCTTCGATGTCTTGTGTTACGGTAGGCAAATTCTCGGTCGCAGGGGGAACCACTTCGGCAGTCGGCTGCTCGGGCAAAGAGACGACTTGTGTGGCCGGCACAGGCACTGTCGCCATCGCCTGCTCTGTCAATTTCTGGGACATGGCCGTTGCCTGAAACTCCAGTGCAGCTTTCGTTGGATCAAAGGCCGTCGGCTGAGGTGAACTTACCGGTGGCGTGCCGGAACCTGGCATATTACAGGCGAGGGCCAGCACAATTAGGATGGCGATCACGAGTTTCCCGCGATGACTGAAGAAATTCGGTTGCCACATAGTCAACTCCTTGTGTAATGAAAGAACAACAATCGTTGTTGGAGTAAACACAACCAGAGCAAACGATATTTGGTTTTAGTATAGGTTAAGCGGAACCAGAATACAATGACAAAAACGATAGGGTTGGAAATTTATTGCCCCGGAAGCTGGATTCCTTGCAAGTCTGTTTATCCTGCTTTCTCCTTCACAAACCCGGCAACCAGCATAATAGGATGAATCGCATCGATACCTGTCCCCTGTCGAATCTGCATCCTGCATGCCGCACCCGAGGAT
>DASTJG010000546.1:0-6606 GCA_035716785.1 Anaerolineales bacterium | reverse complement strand
CCAGGGCGAAATTTTGAGGCGGATTCATGAGACGCCCGATGCGGGAGAGTTCCAGTAAGTCGTTGAGCAGGCGCTGCATTCTATCGGTGGCATCGGTAATGCGTTGCATATCCTCTTTCACCCGTTTCAGATCGTCAGTCCGGATATCCTGTTCAAGATAGCCGAGGAATCCGCGGATCGTGATCAGCGGTGATTTCAGGTCATGCGAGACGGTATAGGTGAAACGTTCCAGTTCGGCATTGCGGTTCTCCAGTTCGACAATGAGGCGTTCCCGCTCGGTTTCCGCCTGCTTGCGCTTGGTAATGTCTTCCATGATGGATGCCCACCGGTACACTTCCCCTGCCTCGTTTCGAACGGGAAAAATTCGGGCTAATACCCAGCGTACGCTGCCATCCCGATGGATGATGCGGTGCTCTTTGTTATAGGGCACGCCCTCCAGGCGTTGCGCAAGCGCCTCGATCACCCACTCCTTATCGTCCGGGTGAATGGCATTCATCATGATGTCCGGATTCTCATAGAAACTCTCGCAGGGCCATCCGGTTAATTGCTCGAAGGCCGGATTCACGTAGAGCACCTGACGGGTTTGGACATCACGTAGCCAGATGGTTTCCCGAAGGGAGGAGGCGATTTGGCGCAGTCTTTCTTCACTCTCCCGCAGGGCTTGTTCTGCCTGCTTGCGCTCGGTAATATCTGTTGCTATGCTCATACGAGCATAAACGTTTCCGGCTGAATCTCTCAGCAGGGCAATAGAGACGCCAACCAAAATCCTGGAGCCGTCCTTGCGCCTCTGCTCAGATTCCAGATTCGTAATAATTTCTCCTTTATTGACGCGCTCAAGAATCGCTTGCAGCTCTTCGCGTTTATCTTCGGGGATGTACGGCATAAATTCTCCGAGAGCTTCTTGAGCCGTCCAGCCATACATCTTTTCCGCGGCGTTATTCCACAGCAAAACATGACCGTTCAGATCGAGCATAATAATGGCGAGGGGGGAGTAGTCAATCAGTGCCTGTAGAGTTTCATTTGCACGCCTGAGAGACTCTTCGGCTTGCCTGACCTCCGCAACTTGCTGCTCCAGGCTCTCCAGGCTTTGCCGCAACTGTGCTGTCATGCTGTTGAAGGCCGCGGCTAAGACACCCACTTCATCACGGCTGGTAACCTGCACCTGCCGCGACAAGTCACCGGCACTGATCGCCTGGGCCGTCATTGCCATAGCTTGAATGGGCTGGACAACCTGGCGCACAATCACCAGTCCCAGTGCGACAGACATCACTAGTGCAGCCAGAGTGAGACTCACCGTGACAAGAACTGTAGTGATCGCCAGGGCCAAGGACTCAACCACTGTTTGTTCGGCAATGATGTTAAACTCCTGTTCGCCAAAACGAACCGTAACTACTGCCAGCACCACATTCGGGCTGGTTAACCAGGCCACCAACGATTGAATTGACAGACTCTCGCGTACATCCACAGCTAACATAGGACTCACGCTGGCTAAACCGGGCTGGATGCCGTCCTGATCGGGCACATGAAAGGTGGTACCTCGTAACACCACGGAGGGATTACGATGAGCTACGACCTTATTTTGAGCGTCAACAATGTACACACTTTGGCCTGGACTGGTCCGCAAATTCATGATCAAATCCCAGATTTTCTTGAGGCGAACCTCAGAGACCAGAACTCCATCCACCAAGCCGGTACGCACATCAAACAGGGGCACGGCAATGGTTATGAATGGCTCACCGGTGGTCTCATTGAAGTAGACGGGGCCGTAGTAGGCCCGGCCACTCGTCCAGGGGATGACAAACTCGTCAGCCCCGGCGCGAGCAACGGGCCCGACAAGCGATATGCTTGACCGGGCGACATGAGCCTGCTCCTGTCCCTGGCTATCGAGCAAGACCAGGGATTCAAAAGCCTCCTGGTGGGAGAGCAACTCGGCCAAGATGTTGTGTTGCCTGTCCCGGTCCAGCTTTTGCAGTCCCTGCACCTGGCTAACGAGACGCAGCTCGTTTTCCAATCCGTCCAGGAAGGCCTTAACCTGAGATGAAACACGCTGCGCCACCTCGCGTTGTAAATTGAGCGCCTGTTGTTCCTGGGTAATGAAGCTTTGCCAGGCCAAAATGACCCCAACCAGTAACAAGGGGCCGATGGCCAGTCCGATGAAAGCCAGGGTTAATCGTTTGCGAATGCTGCCGCGCATGATGCATACCTTTCGGGTTTCAGCGTAAGCCTCCAGAGAACGCAGGGTCTTCAGGTGGCGTTTTTACCGACACTTTTAGCGAATGATGACGTTTGCCTGTCGCAGGATATCATCTGGGATGTCCAGACCAATAGCCTGGGCTGTTTTTAAATTGATCGCTGCAAAGAGCCGGGTTGTTTCTACCGGCAGGTCAGCCGGCTTGGTTCCCTGAAGGATTTGACTGGCCAGGCGCGCCGCTTGTTGCCGCGCGGCAATGGTCAGATCGACACCATAAGCCGTCAATGCGCCATCATTCACTGTCGCCACATTTGGTCCGGAGGTGGGCAATCCAAGTTCGATAGCGAGCTTGTACGAATCCGCTCCTCGAGCATTAACCACACTATCGGGCAGGAAAAAAATGGCGTCGGCTTCCCTGGGGATATTCTTAAAGGCAGTCATTGCTTCGTCAGTAGTGAGGACCTCGCGTGTGATGAGTTCAACATCGAGTTTGGCCGCGGTTTCGCTCACTGTTTTCAGGGCCAGTACAGGGCTTGGGTCCCTGGGGTTGTAAGGAATATAGATTTGTTTAATCCCGGGTGCTACTTGCAGCAGCCATTCCAGGCGCTTCCCCTCTTGTATGGCAGTGGTGACGCCGGTGGTATTGCCACCCGGTTTTGTGAGGCTGGTCACGACCCCGGCTCCCACCGGGTCGGTCACAGGAATAAAGACCACCGCGATATCGGTGTCGGCCGTGGCCTTCTGCGCTGCCTTGGTCGCGGAGGTGGTAATGGCCAGGATCAAATTGACCTTTGCCTTCACCAGGCTTTGCGCGACCACATCGAGTTGATCTACATTGACCGGTCCATCATAGATATAGGCAATGTTTTTGCCCTCGACGTAGCCTAACTCGGTCATGCCCTCCTTGAAACCCTTCACAGTATCCTCTTGATTTAGCGAAGGGTTAAGCACACCAATGGCGTAAGTTTTCGTTTTCGGCGCGCCGCCGCAGCCTGTCAATGGCAGGCCGATTATGACAAGCAAAATAACGAATGCAAGTTGCAATTTGCGTGTCATGGCATTCCTCCTTGGATAATCTCTGCTAGTCCCGCCCATTCGGATAACCGCGCTGGTCAACGCAGCCACTCAAAAGGTGAATGCTATTGTAGAAGTCACTTGGGTCGTTGTGAAAGGTCTTGAGGGAATAGCCATCGCAGCGACAACGCCCATTGTCTGTGGCATCCTGCAGCACATCTCGTACCGTGAGCGATGGCACTCCTTCTTTTGAGGTGAGATGCTCGCTGTTTAAAACTTTGATGACCGGCTGTTCCTGGGTGCCCCCTGCCTTGTAATCCACGCTCGAATGAATGCTTGGATGAATGAGAGTTAACTGCTGGATGGAATAATCCATGGCATTACTCCTTGGAGTTGGTCCGATTCGGCGTCGTTCTGCAGACTACTATAGACGTACTGTACCCCAGACCACTCGCTAGCGAGAGGCTGCCTTAATTATAGTTTTTTTAACGTGATTTACAAGAACACCTTCCCCCACAGCCTTACAGGTTAGCGCGACAGTCCGACCTGCCTCTTCAACATCCGATATTTCACTTCCCGTACTTCTCCGCTAAGCAGAATTTACAGCTATTACTGCGGACACGTATTCGGCATGGGCAAGAATTCATACATTTTGAAAGGATGGGAATAATAACTTTTGTCTTCAAGCAGGGGCAGGTTCGCACCGAAATATTCGTTGAAAACAACCCGGAAGCTGTTGACCGGCGAAATGGATGGATAGAGCGCCTCTGATCCCTGGGGCAGGTAGTAGGCATTCAATATTTTCAATTGTGCGGTATGGTCGGGTGGCTGCCAGGGACCGTGATCCCCCTGCAGGATGATCACGGGTGAAGTTGGTGACTCATCCACCAGTTGCTTGAGCCTGGGAAGGATGGCTTTGTTGATAAATTTCACCTGCTCCAGATAACCATAATAGGGATCCGCTTTATCGGGTGGAACCGGATTCCCCATGGCATCGAACGCAAAGGGCGCATGAGGAATAATGAGATGGATAAAGACAAACTTCGGTCCGGGCATGCTGACCAGCTCATCAAAGCTGTTCAGCACAAGTCGTGTGCGCGTGCGATAGCGTTCGGCGCTGATATCATCAAAGTTGACGATATCCATGCTGTCAAGAATACGCAGGTAGGTGGAAGGCATCAACAGTGCCTCGAACTCTGTGATGGGACCATAGGGCGGCTCGCTGAACACATCTGCATCCCGCCACTCTGCCAGAAAAAATCCGCTGGCGAAGGCAACCGTCCTGTAACCGAAGTTCGAGACGGTTGCCTGCACATTGTTGTCATCCAGCAGCTTGAACAGACCCATTTGCTCGTCCTCGCCGAGTTTGAAAGCATCACTCATGTTTTGAAGATAATCCATATTCAAGGAGGAAGTGAGTGATTGAGGGGTGTTTTCATAATTGCTCTGGCTGCATTCTGCCACATAGAACCCAAGATCTTTCAGGGATTGAAGGAAGGGTTCATTGTCATATCCATATTCCTCGGACAGCACATCCGCACGTGGATATGCATCCAGGATGATGTAATAGATATCAGGCGAGGATTGAATGGGATGAGCCTGGACGGTATGATCGGTCTGTGAGGGGAAGGGCATTTGGAAGGAAACGAAATAGACCAGCGAGCCGATCACCGGAGAAAGCAGCAGGATGATTGCCATCAGATTGAGTGCGGCCGGGAGATTGGGGTTGAGAGCTTTGGGTGTTTTCCAGCCCAGCCATGCGATCAGGAGGAGGAAGAAGATGCCCCAGACGGCAGCAAAGACTTCCGGTTGAGTGATTACTTTTTTCGCGTACACCAGCTCCCAGAATGTGCCGTAGAGATAAAATCCGAAGAGCCAGGCGGAGGTCATCAGTGCGGCTGCGTGCCAGCGCCGGGCTGCCAGGAGCCCAAAGAGGAGGTAAAGCACCAGTCCCATCAGCACGGACAGGAGCAGGGGCCGGACGAAATCCCGAAATGGGACCTCGTATATGTTGAAGTCGTATATCCGAAAGACGAAATAGGTGCTGAGGAGCAGGAAATGCCCGGGTGACAAAAGGACTCGTTTAAATAATGAAATTGCTTTGTTCACAATCTTGTACATCCTTTTCAATAACATTTTATTTCCCAGGGTGCCATGACATGATGTTGTCCTATGTCTTTGGATTACGAATACCGGTTATCTTTTCAACATCCGATACTTGACCCTGTGCGGGGTGAGATCCTTCCCGAATTTCTCGCGCATCATCGCCTCGTAATCGGACCAGTTTCCCAAATACATTTTGGCTTGTGAATCGCCTTCAAAGGCAATGATGTGAGTGCAGATGCGGTCGAGGAACCAGCGGTCGTGGCTGACGACTATGGCGGTCCCGGCAAATTCGTCGAGCGCGCTTTCCAAAGCGCGCAGTGTGTTGACATCCAGATCGTTGGTCGGTTCGTCGAGCAGTAACACGTTGGCGCCCTCGGTAAGCGTCTTCGCCAGGTGGACGCGGTTGCGCTCGCCGCCCGATAGAATGCCGACTTTCTTTTGCTGGTCGCTGCCGGCGAAGTTGAAGGATGCACAATAGGCGCGTGCATTTATTTTTCGATTGCCCAGTTCCAATGTATCCGCACCTTGCGAGATTTCTTCGTAGACGGTCTTCTCAGGGTCGAGGGTGCGCGACTGGTCTGCGTACGCCAGCTTGACGGTCTCGCCGATCTTGACGGAGCCGCTATCAGGAGTCTCTTTGCCGACGATCATTCGCAGCAGGGTGGTCTTGCCCGCGCCGTTGGGGCCGATAATTCCCACGATGGAACCCGGTGGCACGCTGGCGGAAAAATCGTCCAGGATGAGACGTTCATCCCCGCCACCTTCGCCGTCGGGGCTGGCAAACGACTTCGTCACGCCGTCGAACTCGAAGACCACATCCCCGAGCCGCGGACCGGGCGGGATGTAGATCTCCAGTCCCTCGCGGCGCTGCTCGGCTTCCTGATTCAACAGCTTCTCATAGGAAGTCACGCGCGCCTGCCCCTTCGATTGTCTTGCCTTGGGCGACATGCGGATCCATTCAAGCTCGCGTTCGAGGGTCTTCTGCCGCTTCGACTCGGACTTCTCCTCCTGGCGGACGCGCTCCTGCTTCTGTTCGAGCCAGGACGAGTAGTTGCCCTTCCACGGGATGCCGTAGCCGCGGTCGAGTTCGAGGATCCAGCCAGCGACGTTGTCGAGGAAGTAGCGGTCGTGCGTCACGGCGATGACCGTGCCTCTGTACTCGCGCAGGTGATGCTCCAGCCAGGCGACAGACTCGGCGTCGAGGTGGTTGGTGGGCTCGTCGAGCAGGAGGATGTCCGGCTCCGTGAGCAGCAGTCGGGTGAGAGCGACGCGGCGCTTCTCTCCGCCCGAGAGCA
>DASTJG010000545.1:0-13675 GCA_035716785.1 Anaerolineales bacterium | reverse complement strand
GATCTGGAACAACCCATCCAGATCGTCGGCATGGCCGTGGATACGAACCTCAAGACTGTTTACCGTGATATCCCGGCACTGGGCAAGCAGTTTGCAAATTACAAGCGAACCCATGAGATCCCCAACAAGAGACTGCCATGGGGATTTGCGGCGGTGAGCAAAGGCTTCGACGAAGCAAAAGGGACCTTCACGTACTTTATGGGAGACCGGGTGACAACGCTTGAACAAGTCCCGGATGGACTCAAAGCGTTTGAGATCCCAGCTGCCAAGTATGCAGTTTTCCCCATCCGCCCTAAGAACCGCTTAGGATGGCCGGTCGCCATCGCGAGTGCCAAACGGCATATTTACACAACCTGGTTACCGAACTCCATCTACACCCAGGCAGGCACGATCGATGACTTCGAATATCACGATGAACGGAGTACCCGGAAGCGTAACCCGGAGATCGATCTGTATGTAGCCATTAGAGAGAAGTGAACTGGTGAGAAGTGCCACTATGAAATCCCTGACCAAACCATCACTGATTGCCCCATGTGGAATGAACTGCGGCATTTGTGTAGCTTATTTGAGAGCAAAGAACAAATGTCCCGGCTGTAGAGAAACTGATGTTGATAACCCCATTACTCGTGCCTGGTGCAAGATCAAGCGATGCGAAACCTTTCAAGATGACAAATCGAGATTTTGTTTTGAATGCGAGAAGTTTCCCTGCGAACGCGTAAAGCACCTGGATAAAAGGTATCGAACAAAATATGCGATGAGTATGATCGAGAATCTGGAAAACATTCGCGAGTTTGGGATCCGGAAATTTGTGGCAAACGAAAAAGTCAGATGGGCCTGCCCGGATTGCGGCGGTACGGTCTGTGTTCACCGGCACTATTGCTTTCGCTGTGGAAAGAAGCGCTAAACGTTTCAAGGAGAATGTTGTGTTCAAAGTTGACCATCGCAAAAAGCTTAAACATCTATATCAACCATCGTCCAAAATACCGACACTCGTCGATGTGCCGTCGATGAACTTTCTCATGATGGATGGACGCGGCAAACCCAGCGGGGCCGGCTTTCAAGAAGCCGCCAGCACACTCTACCCTCTGGCGTACATACTCAAGTTCATGATACGCACCGCCTGCGAAGTGGATTATCACGTCATGCCGATGGAAGTGCGCTGGCGTGTTAACCGGGAGAAGAAGGAATTCGCCTGGACGATGATGCTCATGCAACCGGAATATGTCACAGAGAGGTTAGTCAGTGAAGCGCGGCAAAAGATACTTCCCAAAGTAGACCCTGCCCTGCTCGAACGGGTCCGCTTCGAGTCGCTTGTAGAAGGGATGTGCGTCCAGTTCCTGCACATTGGCCCCTACGAAGGTATGGATGCCGCCCTGGACAAGATGCTGGCTGTCGCGGAGACGCAGGGGTATGTCCCCCCTGCCCGCAATGCTCACGACATCTATCTGAACGACGTTCGAAAAACAAAACCGAAGAACCTGAAATCCATTATGCGTCTGCCGGTTGTTCACAAGGAAGATCTAAATTGAAAGGACAAACCATGAAAAAGGTTTTTGTAATTGTATCCATCATACTTTTTGTAATCCTCGCTGTTGGAGGTGGCTTCTGGTACATGTCCATGCAGCCGTTATACAAACCCGGCATGGTGCGAAAAATGGAAGCAGCACTCACCCCTCCAGATCAGCCAGTTGAAAGTCAGAAATGGCTCGTTGAAGAGGATATCGAACTCGCTCACTTTGCCGTCGGGGAAGGGCGAAACGTCTTGATCGTCCACGGCGGGCCGGGGCAACCGTTCACCCAGCCCATGAGCGGACTCGAGCCACTGACCTCCGAGTTTCAATTCCACTACTACGACCAGCGCGGCTGCGGCGAGTCCACGCGCCCGATCGATCGCTTCGAGTCACAGAATATGTACGAGAACATGAAGACTCTTGACCAGAAGCTGGGCCTGGGCGCGCAGATCGCAGACATCGAACGTATTCGCCAGATATTGGGCGATGAGAAGTTGATCCTGGTCGGCCACTCGTGGGGCGGGTTCCTCGCCTCGCTGTACGCGGCGGAATTCCCCGAGCATGTCGAGGCGTTGATCCTGGTCTCGCCTGCCAATACACTGGTCATGCCGCAGCCGGATGCCGACAGCGACCTCTTCGCCGCGGTCCGCGCCAAGCTTCCTGCGGAAGAACAAGCCGAGTTTGATGCCTTTATGAAAGAGTACCTAAACTTCAACACACTCTTCCAGAAATCCGAGGCGGATCTGGTGGCAATGAACGAGAAGTTCGGAGAGTACTATCTGAAAATCATGGATGCCGACATGGAAGCCGAATGGCCGGAGCAGGGTAAGCCCGGCGGCTGGATGGTGTGGGCGGGGTACGTCAGCATGGGTCAGCGCCATGACTATCGCCCTGCGTTACGCGAGATCGATGTACCGGTGCTGGTCATCCACGGCGCGGACGATCTTCAGAGTGAGGCGGCAACGCGATTGTACGTGGATGCTTTTCCAAATGCAGAATTCGCCGTGATCGAAAATGCAAGTCATTCCTCGTTCGAGGACCAGCCCGATCAGTTTGCAGCCATCGTCAAATCTTTTCTTGCAGGATACTCAGAGTAAAGCACAGGAGATTCATCATGCCCAGACCAGGGACAAAAAAGCAACTACTGGAAGCAATTGAAGTCGAACACCAGGCATTGGAAGGACTCCTCGACAGGTTATCTTCTGCGCAAATGGTCCTGCCCGGCGTTGTCGGAGAGTGGTCAGTTAAGGATGTACTGGCTCACCTGCTCGAATGGCAGCAGATGGTACTCAGCTGGCATGCCGCGGGTGTGAAAGGGAAAATTCCCGTGACCCCGGCGGAGGGTTTCAATTGGGCGCAGTTGCCAGAGCTTAACCAGCGGATCTATGAAAAACATTGCAAGCGCCCCTTGGCTGATATCCAAAAAGAGTTCAAGTCCTCGCACAAGAAAATGTTGAACATCATCCAGGCTTTATCGGAAGAAGAACTGTTTACGCGTGGCCACTATGCCTGGACAAAGAACAACACATTAGGAACCTATTTCGTCTCCTGTACCAGCAGTCACTACAACTGGGCAAGGACAAACATAAAAAAGGGCTTGAAAGCAGGAAAGCTGAAATAGTTTTTGGAAAGGAACGCATCATGAAAACGCTTGATCTGAAGAAGCAGTTCAAATCTCTCTACGCACCCTCCGCGAAAAAAGTGGAGATCATCCAGGTTCCATCTCTGCAGTTTGCCATGATCGACGGCGCCATCGAAAAGGGATCCGAGCCGGGCAAGTCATCTTCATTCGCAGAAGCGACACAGGCTTTGTACGGGATTTCATACACGCTCAAGTTTATGCTCAAGAAGCGCAAGACAAACGCGATCGACTATCCCGTCATGGCGCTGGAGGGGTTGTGGTGGGTGGAGGACGGCATGTTCGACATAACCGTCAAAGACAACTGGTTTTACACGTTGATGATCATGCAGCCGGAGGTTATCACCCAGGAACTTTTCGATGAAGGACTGGAACGGGTCCGCAGGAAACGCGGGGACTCCCCTGCCCTGTCGAAGCTGCGCCTGACAAATTTCGAAGAAGGATTGTGCATGCAGACTATGCACATCGGTCCCTACGCCACCGAGCCTGCCACCATTGATCGGATGCGGGCCTTCGCCGAGGAGAACGGGTATCAGGACTGCGTAGGGCCGCTGGGCGGCAAACATCATGAGATCTATCTCGGCGATCCGCGCAAGGCGGACCCTGCCAAGCTGAAGACTGTGTTGAGGCATCCTGTAGTTAGAAAATAGTCAGGCATAGGACAATGCTTTGTTTAAGATCACAAATTTGCAATTGTCTCTAAATAGAAGGAGAAGAACATGGCAAACACAATCCTAGAGATCATGTCATCAACCAGTAAGCATAAAGAACAAGTAACCGCCTTAACAGAGATGGCAATCAAGGATAAAAAGGTTCTCGCCCAACTATTTGATGTTCTTAAAGCGGGCACTGATGTTGAAAAAGGAACTGCGGCTGAAGTAATGAAGTTCGTTTCAAAAGAATGCCCTGACAAGATGATCCCTTATATCGATGTGTTAATCGAGCACATAGACTATAAAGCCCCAAGAGTACGATGGGGTTGCCCGGAATCTCTTGGGAACATTGCCTCACAATATCCAGATAAGGTTGAAAAAGCAATTCCCAAATTACTTGGAAACCTGAAAGACAAGAGTACGGTCGTGCGCTGGTGTGCCGCTTATGCACTCGCTGAAATTGCAAAACACAATCGAAAAAAACAGGAAGAATTGGTAACTATATTCAATAAACTAATCAAAACAGAGCCGAACAATGGTGTTCGGAACGTGTATATCAAGGCTCTTAAAGAAATAGACAAGCAATAATCCGAACATATACGCAGCTAAAAAAGGAAAATCTATGGTTCACGTAGTGTACTGTGATGACAAGGAAAAAATCCTTGAAAAAATTGTTAGCGGAACGAAGACAATGGTGGTTCGCGGAGCTGCCAGCAGAAAGATCCCTCATAGCAGAGTTTTCACAGGCGAGACGTTGTACTTCATGAAAAAAGGTACAGGGCTGGTCAATGTCATGGCAACTGTAAAAGCCGTTCAGAATTATGTCAAGCTTTCAGAGAAAGAGATAACCAAAATCCTAGAAGACAATCAAAGCAAACTGGACCTAACAACCAACCAGAAGAAAAGGTGGCATAAGAAATGTTTGTGCCTGGTTGAGTTCGACAATGTCAAAGAGATCTCACCGCTGGAGTTCGATCATCAGGGCAACATGGACGATTGGTTGATGATTGAAAAAATCGAGGACGTCATTGTTGGGACAAGTATCAAGTTCAATTATGAGAAATCAAAATTCAAGGAAAGAGTGACTGAATAAACGCTCTCTTCTACGCACAAGGAGACCTGAATGCCATACCATCTCGATGCAGAAAAAATCAGTCTTGACGACCTGCGGAAACGGATCGAAGCGACCGACCTTGTTCCCAGCCGCGCTTCCCTTCTGGAGGAGATAGAATCAAAAATGAAGGTGCTCAAGCAGCAGGGGATCACAACGCTTGCCCGTCTTCGAAATGAGCTCAAGACTTCCAAACGGTTGGAAGCTGTGGCAAATGCGACTGAAATAGAAACACAATATCTCACTCTACTACGGCGAGAAATCGAAAGTTATTTCCCAAAACCGTTTGCGCTGAAAAGCTTCGATTGGCTGTCTGGAAAAGAGATTGCCAAACTCGAACGAAATGGCATAAAAGATACCGCCGCGCTGTACGAGGCAGCCAACACCAGCCAACAGAGAATCACGCTCGCAAAATCAACAGGGATAGATGAGAACATTCTCGAAACGCTCGCTCAATTGTCTGATTTGACCAGAGTGCAATGGGTCAGCCCGACAGCGGCGAGGATGCTCGTCGAGGCCGGCTGGTGCAACGCCGCCGAGCTGGCAAGAGCGGATGCCGATGAGTTGGATCAAGCTTTCGTGCGCGTGAATATCGGAAACAGGTTGTTCAAGGGCAAGATCGGTCTTCGCGATGTCAAAAGGCTCATCCATGCCGCGCAGTACATCGAAAAGGAAAAATGAACAAGACCATCAAAAACCACATCGAAAACCTGACATCCACGGACGACAAGGTCCGGCTGGACGCGTTGCAAAATCTGTTGTGGATTACAGAAACCAAGGTTGATTGAGTATATGAAGTCTGGAATCTCCTGCTCGAAAAGCTGGAACACAAGAATTCCTATCAGAGATCGATCGCTGTCATGCTGTTGTGTAATCTGGCAAAAAGTGATGTTGAAAATCGCCTTGGCATCTCCCTTGACCGTTTGCTGGCTCATACCAGGGATGAGAAGTTCATCACGTCGAGACAATGTATCCAAAACACCTGGAAAGCCGCTGCGACGAATAAGCCCAACCGTGAAAAAGTATTGAAGCACCTTGAAAAGCGCTTCGCAGAATGCAGGAATGAAAAACACTACAACCTGATCCGGAAGGATATTATTCAATCGATGATGTCGTTATATGAAAAGGAAGGAGATAACAAGCTACTAACAAAGGCCCAGGCGCTCATCGCAAAAGAAAAAGAAACGAAGTATCGCAAACAATATGAAGCTCTGCTCAAAAACAAATCGGGAAACAGGGTCACCCTGTCATGAAGATGTATACCGATATCCCTGCAACCATGCTGGCACCCTGCGGGATCACTTGTGCGGTCTGTTATGTGCATTTGAGAAAGAAGAAACCATGCCTGGGCTGCCGCGGGCAGGATGCCAGTAAACCCGAACATTGCCGGAAGTGCAGGATCAAAGACTGCGCAACCAGCCAGGGGGTTGATTTTTGTTTCGAGTGCCCAACCTTTCCCTGTGCAACTATCAAGCGCCTCGATAAAAGTTACCGGCAGAGATACCAGGTCAGCTTGATCGAAAATGCCATGCGTCTCAAAACAGTTGGTGTAAAGCAGCATTTGAGCGAAGAAAAAAAGAAATGGACATGTGTGCATTGTAGAGGTGTGGTCTCCCTGCATGATGGCGTTTGTTCCGAATGCGGAGAAGAGATAAAACGGGATGGCTAAAAAGATATAATATCTTTATGCCTGTTAAAAACTTTTCCCTTCCCCTTCGTACCCAGGGCAATGCAGACATATACGATATCACGGACCAGGTTGCAAATCTGATTTCGAAAAGCGGATTGGCATCCGGTACCGCGACCATCTTCTGCCCATCCTCCACCAGTGCGTTAACGACCATCGAGTACGAAAGTGGCGCCCTGAGTGACCTGCGGCGGCTCTTTGATGAGATCATCCCGGTGGATCGCGAGTACGCCCACAACGCGCGCTGGCACGACGGCAACGGTCACAGCCATGTACGCGCGGCGTTGTTGGGCCCCTCGCTGACGATCCCGTTTGTAGAGGGCCAATTGACACTTGGCACCTGGCAGCAGATCATTTACCTGGACTTCGATAATCGTCCGCGCCAGAGAAAACTCGTCGTGCAGTTGATCGGAGAATAGGCGAAGCTGCAACCTTCCGCACTCCTCTGCGTATGAGACATAGAAATCATGGAAAGGAGTGCAATCTTATGAATACCGGTTACAGGCAATTAACGCGGAGTACGTCGAACCGCATGATCGCGGGCGTGTGCGCAGGATTGGGTGAGTATCTCGGCATCGATCCGACCATTGTCCGTTTGCTGACCCTCTTGGCTTTCTTCACCGGCTTCGGCGGTATCGCGATCGTTTACTTGATCATGGCCATCGTCGTCCCTGAGCAGCCAACCACGCAGAGCGAACAGCAGCAGTAAATAAAAAAGACCAGGTGGAAAAGCCTGGTCTTTGATTACGCGGATGTATAATCATTGAAATTTGGGAAGGGATATGTATTCAATGACTAGGTCAAAGATATTTCTGATAATCACATTTATCTTGCTCGCACAAATCAGTTGTTTCGCTCCACGTCAAGAATATTCCGATACAACTCCAATACCTGTCGAAATCCAAATCCCGGCTATTGTGAAGCGCGAACAAGAACTTACAATCACGCTCACAACAGAACCAAGCGTCACATGTCTTATCGTAGTAAGCTTTTGGAACAGCTCAAATGATTGGACAGGAAAAGATCTGCCAACCATCGAATCTGATGAGAGTGGCATATGTGAATGGAGATGGGAAATTCCCAAGGAAGCAAAAGATGGGGTTGGAGAAATTAGAGGTTTTGTAAAAAAGGGTGAGAAAAGGACTGACTTTATCCCAAAGACATTTTGTGTTGAGACATGTCCATGATAGTATTTATCTGGCCAGCGAAATAAACACATCCTCCAGCGTCGGCTCGCCAATGATAATGTCTTTCACGCTCACACCTTTCGCCTGCAACGCGCTCAACAACTCCTCTTTCTTCTTTCCTTTTTGAGTGATCGTCCGCAAATGATCGCCTGCCAGCCCCACTCGCAGCACACCCTCCAATTCGGGTAAGACAGCCAGTCCATCCTGTAAGGGATCAGCATACACTTCCCACACGTCGCCGGGGATGATGGTCTGTTTTAGTTTCGAGGGCGTATCCATTGCCAGCAGTTTTCCGGCGCGCATGATGCCGACGCGCTCACAGTATTCGGCCTCGTCCATGTAATGCGTGGTTACCAGGATTGTCACGCCATTTTCGGCAAGCTCATAGATCAAGTCCCAGAAGGCGCGGCGGGCGGTCGGGTCCACGCCCGAGGTGGGCTCGTCGAGGAACAACAGCTTCGGCTCGTGCACCAGTGCAATACCCAGAGCGAGTCTCTGCCGCCAGCCGGCGGAGAGGGAACGCGTGAGCGTGGACTCATGCCCGGTCAGGCCGACCAATCCCAGGGTCCGCAGGACGCGTCTTTTCTCCGTGATACCATACACGCCGCCGTAGAACGTCAAATTCTCCAGCACGGTCAGATCGTCGTAGATCGCGAACTTTTGCGACATGTACCCGGCGCGGGCGCGTACTTCTTCGCTTTGTTTGAACGCGTCGAATCCGAGCACGGTCGCTTTGCCTTCGTTGGGTTGGAGCAAACCCAGCAGCATACGGATCGTGGTCGTCTTACCCGAACCGTTCGGGCCGAGATAACCGACCACTTCACCAGCCTGCACATCGAAATTGATGTGATCGACCGCGACGAAATCGCCGAAGCGCCGTGTGAGATTTTCAACAGAGATCACAGGTTCCGTCATAACGTTCCCTTCTTGATCGCAGAGCGAATCAATTCAGCCTTTTGTGTGCGTCCCATTTTTTCGTACGCCTGCGCCTCATGCTCAAGAGAAAGCACGGGGATCTGAATACCATGCCACTCTACCCAAACGAGCACAGAACGAATATCCAGCGGCGGCAGCCAGTCGCCACCCGCGTCGCGATGACGAACATCGCCCAATAGTTCGACCTGCAACCCATCGATCTCAGCCTGACCATGATAGGAAAGGGTGTGTTCCGATTCCCAAACATGTACCGGAACTTTCATGAATTCAGCAAAGCTTTTCTCGAGCAGGTAAATTGTCTGTGCGTCTGTCTGCACATCCAGGTCGTGCACAGGAAGATCAACGCCCTGCAGACGCAAGCCGGCGCTTCCGGTCAATGCCCATAAATGATCAGTGGGAGCGACTCTCGGAACGATCAAAGACAGAACCTTGGAATGGTGCTCAGGGAGGTCATACACGGCTTCGATCATAATTACTCCGAAAGAGCGATAAAGACATCTTCGAGGACGGGCGGCACAGAGCGAAGCTCATCCACCTGGCCGCCCTCGCTTCCGATCTGCAACTGCAATCGGCTGAGGACATCCTGAGCTTTGTTCTCCCTGACGCGGATATGCAGACGGTCGCCAAACGCCTGGACGTCCTCCACATCCCCATCCCTGTGCGCGACATGGCGGAGGAGTCCGATCGGTGAGCCGCGCAGTTCGAGGACGCGCCCGTTCAACCGCGCCCGCAAATTGGACGGTGTATCTTCGGCAATGATGCGTCCCGCTTTCATGAAGCCGACCCGATGACAGCGTGAGGCCTCATCCATGTAGGGAGTGGAGATGATGACAGATACGCCCCCCTCCCCCCTATCCCCTTCCCCCTTGTGAGAGGGGGTCACCAGCTTGATCACGAGTTGCCAGAAATCCTGGCGCGTGACCGGGTCAACACCTGTGGTCGGTTCATCGAGCAGCAAAACCTTCGGGCGCGTGACCAGCGCGGAAGCCAGCCCCAGTTTTTGTTTCATCCCGCCGGAGAGCTGCCCGGCGCGGCGATCTTTGAAATCAGACAGCCCGACAAAATCGAGGATCTCCATCGAACGCGGCAGCCATTCGGTGGAGCTCAAGCCGCGTACTTCGGCAAAGAAGCGAATGTTTTCCAGGACGGTCAAATCCTCATACATGGAAAACCGTTGTGAGAGGTAACCAAATTGCGAACGCGCCTGTTCGGTCTGCTTGTTGATATCATAACCACAAATACTGATCTCACCCGCGTCCGCTTTCAACGCGCCGACCAGCAAACGCATGGTCGTTGTCTTCCCGGCACCGTCCGCGCCGACCAGGCCGTAGACCTCTCCGGCCTCGATTACCAGACTCACATCATTCACCGCATGGTTCTCTCCAAAGCTTTTCTGAAGATGAGAAGCATAGACGAATGGATTCATCCCAACATCTCCCGCGATTTCTCCAATGGTCGGATAATCACGAATGCCTCTGTCTTGGCCATTTCTTCCAACTGTTCGCGGCTTGGGCGCCGGGGTAACCCATGCGCTTTTTCCATGATCAGTCCGATCATGCGCGGATGCCGCTCTAGGCGCACTTCCATAAAATCGGCAAACTGCGCGGGGTCATTTACGACTTCGGCACAACCATGAAAACGCTTTGCACCGACGTGGATCTCCACCTGTGGGTTCGCCTGAATGTTGCGGACCCAATCTGCTTTGAGACCGCGCGCCGCTCCAAGATAATACAAGCCGTCAATTTCCTCGTACTGCAACGGCGTGATTCGCTTTATTCCAGACTTGCGGCCAGTCGTTGTTAATAAGAGAACGATTTTGCCGACCAGGGGTCCCAGCCCAAGCGCGTACAACGCACGATGGATCTTCTGGACATTCTTCATCTTCGCCCAATCAAATTTGACAGATCCCATGTCCTTCTCCTTCGGGGAGACATAACCCGGTTATTTGAAGACCACATCCGCGGGCATACCGATTTTCAACTTGCCTTCGCTGTCTGTCACCTTGAGTTTGATCGCATAGACTGTGGAGCTGCGTCCTTCCACCGTCTGGACATTGCGTGGTGTGAACTCCGCCTGGTCTGCCATGTGGATCACTTCACCCGTGAAGGTTTCGCCGGAAAATGAATCGACGGTAATTTCCGCCTGCTGCCCCAACGAAATCTTCCCATAGCGATCTTCGGGCACGAAGACAGTAATGGTGATATTGTTCAAATCCGCCATCCCAAACGCGACCGTACCCGGCTGCACGAATTCACCTGTCTCGACATTCCGTGTAAGAATGATGCCATCCATGGGAGCGGTAATGTTGATCTTTGCAAGCTGGGTATCTGTTAAGTCCAGGTTCGCCTGGGCCTGCTCGACGGCCTTCTGCGCCTGTTCTACGGCTGCCTTGGCCTGATCCACCACACCCTGCGCAGCAGTCACTTCTACTGCCTGGTCACCTGTTTGCAGGTCGCGCAGACGATCCAGAGCGGAGTAGTAGCGCTCCAGCGCCACCGATACTTCGGCACGCGCCTCCAGCACCACATCCGCCGCTTCCGTGTCCAAAAGGATGTCATACGCTTTCTGCGCATCTTCCAGCTCATCGCGGGCTTCGTCATACAGCGTCCGGCCCGCATCGCCCAGGTGCTCGTCACCGGTACATTTGTAGAGAATATTTGTCAGGCGCGCACTTTCCACAAAGTAACCTCGATTCGTGCCACAGTGAGTGCGGTTGAAGAGACCTTTGGGTGTATCGCGCGTCGCAGAATTTTGCGCCTGGTTGTTGACATCCTTGGCGATCAAATAGGAGAGCCGCGCCTCCAGCATGCGCTGTTCGGCTTTCAGAAAATCCTCTTTGTCCAGTGAGCGGGAAACTTCATCCAGATTCGCCTGCGCCTCTTCTACCTTCTGGTGCGCCAGATCCACCTGGGCTTGCATCGCCTGGACCTGCTCTTCACGGGTGTAATACCAGCCCGGCTGTGCGAACAAGTCCGGGTCAGAGAACCAGTCATCCAGGCGGCTGCTTTTGCCCTGCGCCAGCGCGGCTTCCAGGGTAATTTGATACTGCGATTGGGCGCTCTTCAGCGCTTCCTGAGCAGACTGCACGCCGGCATTCGCGGCATCCAACTGGGAGACGGCAACGGCTCGTTGCGCGGTCAGCAGGCTGTCGTCGAGGACAAGTACCGGATCGCCGAGCTTGACAGATTGTCCCTCTTCGACCAGGACCTCCTTGACCTTGCCGGAGATCTCAGGCGAGATATTCACGATCGTCCCTTCGATCGTTCCGGAAGCAGTCAGCGCGCCGTTATCCTCGGCGAGGGCCTGGGTCACGATGAAATAGGCACTGACAACAAGGAGCAAAACAACAACAATAATCGCGGGAAGGGGTGGACGTTTATGGTTCATGGGAAACTCCTTTGCATTAATCAAGTCGTTTGCGGAAACGCAATGCTGCCGCGGCCATAATGCCGACCGCGAACAGGGTCATGGCAATCACGTTGGTCTGGATCATTTCGAGACCAACCCCTTTGAGCAGCAGCGCGCGGATGATGACAAGGTAGTAACGCAGCGGCATCAGGTAGGAAAGCCATTGCAGGAATTTGGGCATTGCTTCGAGTGGGAAGAAAAAACCGGAAAGGAAAATACTGGGCAGCAGCGTCATCCAGACGGTGAGCATGGCTTCCTGCTGCGTGTTGGCAATGGTGGAAGCGAAGAGCCCGATGCCCAACCCCGTGACAAGGAAGATGCCGGAGAGGAGCATGATCAGGCCGATGTCGCCGCGGATGGGCACGCCGAACCACCAGTGGCCAACAGCTAAAATTTCAATGGTATTGAAAAAGCCGAGGATCACGTACGGGGTCAGTTTGCCGACGATCAACTCCCACGAGCGGATGGGAGTCACGATGAGCTGCTCGATCGTTCCCCGCTCGCGTTCGCGGACGATGGATGTCGCGGTGAGGATCGCCGCGATGGCATACAGGATCATGCCGATCACGCCCGGGATCATGAAGTAGGCGCTGATCATATCGGGGTTGTACCAAACCGTGGTACGAGCTTCAACGGGAGGATGTACCTGCAGATTTAATCCTGAATTTGCAAAGCGTTTGCTGAGGATCTCTGTAGAATGAGACTGGCTGATGAGCTGTGCCGCCGAGAGCGCCGTCGAGGCGCTGGTTGGGTCAGAGCCGTCGAGGATGAACGCGACCTGCGCCTCCCCATCGTTCAGGCGTTGGGCATAATCCGGCGGGATGATGACCGCCGCGCGCGCATCCCCGGCGGAGATTAGCGTCTCGATCTCCGCCTCGGAAGTGACCGTATATGCGATGCGAAAATAATCCGCGGCGCGATAGGAATCGAGCAAAGCACGCGACTCGGGGCTGGCTCTGGTCCAGCACCGCCAGCGGGATGTTACGCACGTCGCTCGTGGCGGAATATCCCAGCAGGAACAACTGCATGATCGGGATGATCAGGATCATGGCCAGCGTGCGAGCGTCGCGGAAGATCTGGATGAATTCCTTGCGGATGATGGAGGTCAGGCGTGAGTTCATGCGGACTCCTTTATGACACCATGCAAATAAATGTCCACAAAAAGATCAAAGCTGTTTTTGGGTGATAACTGCTCAATGATCGAACCTTTAATCAGTAGCTCGGTAAAATAATAGGAGAAAAACATGCCAATGAACGAGCGCACCAGGACGGGAGGCGGAATTTTTCGCAGATTTTTGCGAACGCGGATTAATTTTTCGAATATCGGCAGGATCTTGGGGGCAACTTCGGCAAGCAACTTAGAAACATGTTTGCCATTGAACTCAACCAATTCAATAAAGAATAGTTTCAATAAATCCGGGCGATTCCCCAGTTCTGTGACCAGGGTCCGTGCGGCTTCGCGAATAAATTCTTCCGCGCTCTCCGCCTCTATTTTCTGTATCAAGGGCAGGATCTGTTTGTAGGGATGCTTATCGATGATGAT
>DASTJG010000544.1:0-4097 GCA_035716785.1 Anaerolineales bacterium | reverse complement strand
CGACAAAAGAACCAGCACACCACTGACCAAAGAAATGGGCGTGGCAATCGCCGCAAAGGCATAAGCAAGCTGCTCGAACGTCCCCCGTCCTCCGAACATTTTGGCAAGGACTTGAACGATCCCGGTCACAAGCGCAAACATGAGGACAGAAATCAGCGCGGCGATCGGGGCACCGCAAATGGCAGTGACCAGGGTATTCCCGGTTGTTTGCGGAAGGCCTTCCATTCCAAAATTTTGCATCATTTGGCGCGTCACTTGTCCTTGCACCAGGGACGACAGGAAAGTACTCACCAGCGAACCCAGAAATATCCACAAGAACGCAGTTGTCAATTTCGCATTCGGTGCCAGCGCGATCCGCGCAAACGTCTGGTCGCTGGGCTTCGTGAGCGCGTCCCTCCAGACTGAAAACCATTCCGCAACACCAGAAGGCGGCGGCAGCATTGGGGTGTTCATTTGTTCGTTCATGGATGCCTCCAAAACAGATTTGTTTCATTATGGCATGAAACAGAATGAAATTCAACCCGGTAACGATAAGTAACACAAACGTTCTATATGCAGTAAAATTGGGCGCGATGGAAATTTCCGAGAAACTTCAAGGCATTCTCACCACTCTTCCCGCCAAGCCGGGCTGCTACCTGATGAAAAACGCCGAGGGGAAGATCATTTACGTCGGCAAGGCGATCAGCCTAAAGAACCGGGTCCGGTCGTATTTCCACGCGGATACCGGCCACGACGCGAAAACGCGTCGGCTGGTGCGCGAGATCGCCGATATCGAGTGGATCGTCGTCGGGTCGGAGCTGGAGGCGCTCATCCTCGAGATGAACCTCATCAAAAAGCACCGACCCAAGTACAACGTCCGGCTCAAGGACGACAAGCGTTATCCGTACATCAAGATCCATTGGGCCGACCCCTTCCCCAAAGTGACCGTGACGCGTCAAATGGTCGATGATGGCTCGCGTTACTTCGGCCCGTACACCTCCGCCTGGGCCGTCTATCAGACCCTGGATGTACTGCGCCGTATCTTTCCCTATTTGACCTGCGACCGCGAGATCACCGGGATGGATAAGCGCGCCTGTCTGTACTACGACATCAAGCTGTGCATCGCTCCCTGCATCGGCGCGGCGTCCCAGGCGCAGTACCGGCAAATGATCTCGGACCTGATGGATTTCCTCAGTGGGCACAGCGAAGGCATTGTGGCGCGCATCCAGAGCGAGATGGAAAAAGCTTCGGAGGAGATGCGCTTCGAGCGGGCCGCCGCGTTGCGTGACCAGCTTAAAGCCATTCAATCCATCATCGAGCGGCAGAAGATCGTCTTCGCCACCGACTACCTGGACTCGGATGTGCTCGCCATGGCCCGCAGCAACGGGGAAGCCTGCGTGCAGATCTTCTTTATTCGCGGCGGCAAGCTGATCGGACGGGAATACTTCATCCTCGAAGGCACGGAGGATGAAGCCGATACCGAGGTGATGGAGCAGTTCATTACGCAGTTCTACACCGAAGCCGCCACCATCCCACAGCAGGTCATGCTGCCTCAGGAAATTGAGGAGGCTCGCATCATCAGCCAGTGGCTGCGATCCCGGCGGGGCGGCGAAAAGGTGGAGTTCTTCGTCCCCAAGGAGGGCCAGTCGCGCGAGTTGGTGCAGATGGCCGCCGAGAATGCGACCGAAACCCTGCAGGCCCTGCGCGCCCAATGGCAGGCAGATACCCACAAGCAGGAGCAGGCGCTCGCCGAATTGCAGCAGGCCTTGAATCTGCCGGAGCCGCCTAATCGCATCGAATGCTATGATATCTCAAACACCCAGGGTACAGCCATCGTCGGTGCGATGGTGGTGTTCACGCAAGGCGTTCCCGATAAAAAGCTGTACCGTAAATTCAACATCGAGAGTGTGGTCGGCGCACCGGACGATTTCGCCTCGATGGAGGAGATGCTGACACGTCGATTCCGCAGGTGGCGCGGTGGACAGGACGCTTCGACTTCGCTCAGCGGGAATCCGCCTCCTGGGTTCAAGCGAGACGAGTCATTCTCTTTTCTGCCGGACCTTGTGATCATCGACGGCGGCAAAGGCCAGCTCGGGCGCGCGGTGAGCGTCCTGGAAAAGTTCGAGCTGCAGGGGAAAGTGCCGATCGTGGGGCTGGCCAAACAGCGCGAGGAGATCTTCTTCCCGCACAAGTCAGAATCGTTGATGCTGCCGCGCCATTCCCAGGCGTTATATCTCGTGCAGCGCATCCGAGATGAGGCGCATCGTTATGGCATTACCGCCCACAGGAAGAAACGCCAAAAGATCGGCATGGCTTCCCAGCTGGACTCCATCCCCGGGATAGGTCCCACGCGGCGAAAGGCCCTCTTGAAACATTTCGGTTCCGTGGATAAGATTAGGGAAGCTACCATCGCAGAACTGCGAGCTGTTGTGCCGGAAGACGTGGCAAACTCAATTAAGGCGCATCTGGAATGAAACAGGTTTGGATCGTTGACGATGACGAGGAAATGAGCAACGCAATTGGGCTGATGTTGAAAATGCTCAATTGCGAAGTTATGACATTTAAGAGCGCACGTTCAGCTGCGCAGAGATTGCTGACTGGCAAAACTCCTGATCTGATGATTCTGGACATCAGCATGCCGGAAGTGTCCGGATTGGACCTGCTGGAATTCTTGCGCCGCCGCAAGGAATGGAAGGAGCTTCCCATCCTCATGTTGTCGTCTGAAGCTGCAGACGACATGGTGGATCAGGCCCTTCAAATGGGCGCCGATTCCTACCTCAGCAAACCTGTGACGATCGAAGAACTTGAAAAATCAATGACAATTGCCATTGATAAACATGTGAGTATTAAGTAAGTGAGATATGAAAAACAAAAAGTCAAGCAAGAAACCCGAGCAGACCAGTGAAAGACAGAAGGCAACGCGAACAAGAATATTGCAAATCATCTTTGCTATATTTTCCATTATGCTGATCCTCTCCATGGTACTGTCACTGACCCAATATTAGTCACGGCCTTCACTGGTATAATCGACATCGCGCGGCGCAGGAAAGCCGCGCTTTATTTCGCTTTTGCATGGCGGGGCCGTAATTCCGCCCCACGAAAAGGTATGTATGCTCGACAAACTAAAAGGCATTGAAGAACACTACGAACAGCTTGGAAACGAATTGCTCGAAGTAGGCAATAACTATCAGCGCGCTGCAGAGATCAATAAGGAGCGCGTCGATTTGGAATCCATTGTCGAAAAGGCGCGCGAGTATCGTCAGGCAATGAAAAGCCTCGAGGAGGCCAGGGCCATCCTTGAGTCCGAAAAAGATCCGGATATGATCGCACTGGCGGATTCGGATATCGTGGAATTAACCCCGAAGATCGAAGTTCTTGAAAAAGAGATCAAGAACATGCTTGTCCCCAAGGACCCGCGCGATGAAAAGAACGTCATCGTGGAAATACGCGCCGGCACCGGTGGAGATGAAGCCGCGATCTTCGCCGGGGATCTATTCCGCATGTACTCGCGCTACGCCGACAGACAGCGCTGGAAGTCCGAGATCCTTTCAGAGAATGCCATTGGCATTGGTGGATACAAGGAGGTAATCTTTGAGGTAAAGGGCAAAGGTGCCTACTCGAAGTTGAAATACGAATCGGGTGTACATCGTGTGCAACGCGTTCCAGCTACAGAAGCACAAGGACGCATTCACACTTCCACTGCAACCGTGGCAGTAATGGCCGAAGTAGATGAAGTGGAAATTGAGATCCCCGAGAGCGACATCGAGATCGAAGTCTATCGGTCATCCGGCGCGGGCGGACAGAACGTACAAAAGAACTCCACAGCTGTGCGTTTGCATCACAAACCCACGGGCATGATCGTGACCTGTCAGGACGAGCGCTCGCAGCTGCAAAACAAATTGCGGGCACTCAGCATTTTGCGAGCGCGCCTTTATGAACTGGAAGAAGAGAAACGCCGCACTGAGATTGAATCGGATCGCCGCTCACAGGTTGGGACCGGGGAGCGCTCAGAAAAGATCCGCACGTATAACTACCCCCAAAACCGCGTCACTGATCATCGCATCGGGCACTCCATTTATAATCTGCCGGCCGTGATGGACGGCGGGATTGATGAATTC
>DASTJG010000543.1:0-3250 GCA_035716785.1 Anaerolineales bacterium | reverse complement strand
TCCAGCCTGGTCACTGCAAGCGGGTCAAGTGGATCGACTGGCTGTGTATCCGCCACAAGGAACGTCTTCTGCGCTACGAAGATGCGATTCATCTCCAACGCCCTTTTGCGTAATTTGGAATCCACCTGTTCCGGTTCCCGAGATTCCCCATCCAGCCAGATTCGAATTTGAAGCTCGCTCGCGCGCTCGACGTCACCACTTTGAACTGCATCGAACATCTCATGGATATAACGCGGAGGCGTGCCCTGTAATTCGAAGCCACTGGGGGTGGAGTCGACGAGGGTCAGAGAAGCGACAAGTTGCGGCTGCTCCAGCGCCAGGTCGAGGCTGATCTCTCCCCCGTTGGAGCATCCAACCAGGTGAGCACGTTCGATACCGAGATGCATCAGCAGCCGCGCCAGATCAACTCGCCTGCAAAGGGGTCCACTCGCCGGGGTGGAACGCCCATAACCGCGCATGTCATACCGGATCACACGGAAGTGCCGGGCCAATGGCTCCCAAATGTCATCGAACATCCGGCTGTCAAGGAAGGCAGCATGCGATAGGATAAGTGGAAATCCATCCCCCGCGACCTCGTAATACAACTGTCCGTCTCCCAAATCCAAATACTCTTTTTTCGTCTGCATCATTTTGCTCCTCTTTTGTTTTCTGATATATTCCATCATAAACCGATTGGGTGACATCCTCTGTCACCCAAAAAGAGGCAAAACTATGCGGGCGGACCGATTGTTGACACTCATTTTACTGTTGCAAACACGCGGCAAAATGACGGCAAAAGCATTGGCCGAGGAATTGGGCGTCTCACGCCGGACGATCCTGCGCGACATTAATGCTCTGTCGGTTTCAGGTATACCGATTTATAGTGAAGGCGGCCATGGCGGCGGGATCGCCTTGATCGAGGAATATCGCACATCCCTAACGGGACTGAACAAGTTTGAGGTTCAAACTTTGTTCGTCGCCAACAATACTCAGGCACTGAGCGAGGTCGGGTTGGGCGATGCTGCGGAACAGCTCTTGCTGAAACTGCTGGCGGCGCTGCCGAAGACACAGCATTCCACCGCCGATCACATTCGCCAGCGTCTGATGATCGACCCGACGTGGTGGTGGCACGACAAGACCACATCCCCATTCTGGGAGAACCTCCAGCAGGCTGTGTACGAAGACCGCCTGATCGAAACAACCTATGAGAACTTCGACGGTGAAGTGTCAGAACGCGTTTTGGCGCCGTACAGCCTGATCTATAAATCCAGTGTATGGTATTTGCTCGCAGAACAGGAAGGAGAATTACGAACCTACCGGGTTGATCGGTTCCATTCCGTGCGCCTGCTCGATCAACCGTTCACACGCCGACCTGATTTTGACCTGCCGACCTACTGGCGGGCACAGCTGCAAAGCTTTGGCAATACGTTTTCTGACTATCGCTGCACGTTACGAGTTCACCCCGAGCGTGTCATGTTTGTCAAATGGCTCATGCCCGGACGCTGGGAGTTTGTAGGCGACCCCGATGAGCAGGGATGGATAACCTTATCTTTAATGATGGACACTGATTTACTGGCAAAAATGCTGGTCTTTGGCCTGGCCGGATCTGTCGAAGTCGTCGAGCCGCGTGAGTTGAGGGAAGCTGTGCTGGCGCAGGCACACCAGGTAATCACGCATCTCACATCCCGCAGTTGAGGCTGACACCATTTCAAAAGTATAAATGCTTGCACAAGCATCGTCCTCTCTATAAGGCAAATAGACTTACTGCTATTGCTGGTTAGGAGATTAAGACGATGAATATCCCTGATACCCATCAAGATCTTCTCGATACCGAGGTTGGGATTCTGGCAACCCTCGGGAAAGATGGATATCCACAGGTAACAGCACTATGGTTTCTTTTTGACCATGAAGATGGGATGGTGAAGTTGTATCTGAATATCACCCGTCAAAAGATAAAGAATCTTCGCCACAATCAGGAATGCACGTTCTTCATCATCGATCGCGCCAACCCGCTGCGAACCCTCGAAATTCGAGCGCGTGCTGACCTCAAACCGGACCCGGACTACAATTTCGTCGGTAAATTCGACAGGAAATATGGTGCTGATATTCGCAAGATGGATCCACCCGGACAGTCGCGCGTCCTTGTAACGCTCTTCCCGATCAGGGTCAACGCCACGGACCTAAGCAAATGAGCTGGACTATCGGTTAAATTCGCGGAGCAGTTTCAGCGCGCGCTCACGCTCAGCCCACAACACGAACAGGTGATCGTGATAGTAGGCAGAGACGGGATTCACACTCAACCCTGCCGCGGCAAGTTTGCTGCTAATGGCAGCGATAAAGCCCACCGCAGTAAGAGCGGAATGGATGTTCAGAGTGATGCAGGCCCAGAGCTCCGTATAAGACAGGTTTGCCTCATCCGCTTGTTCCCGCTCGAGGATCAGCGTGACCCCTTCCCGTTCGCGAAACATACCGATCGGGGAAATTTCCAGACGCTCATAAGTTGCAGGATCGATCGAACAAAAGATGAATGGTCCTTCCCAAAGATGTGGCTCCATCGAACGCAACAGAACGGTCAGGTCAGTCTCTCCACTCATTTCTATTTCCTCAACCCTATGATCAACCGTGTCAACCCCAGCGCGGCGAGCAGGATCAACCCTACAGCGACTTCAAACGCCAGCCGTTGAAAATGGACAAAGACACTGAGCAGTGCCAGCCCGAGTCCCAGCGCCGCGACAATGCCTACACGCTCCAGGTGGCGGTGTTCCATGCTGCGAATATCGTCCATGGGAGCGGCATAACTCAAGCGCCGCGCAAAGTCGGATAGGTCCCAGCCGAGCAGCCCACCGACCGCGCCAAGCAGCATCCACATAGTAGGATATCCATGCCACACACCGTATGCCGCGGCAACGATCACAGCCAGTAATGCAATCGAAGAGAACCAGTACCATTTGCGAAAGTGAGCAATCAGCCACAGCACGGCCAACAGCAAAAACCAGCGCTGATAAGCGGTAGCCCCCACCTGCGAATAGCCCATGGCGAGCGAAGCAGTTCCTAAGAGGATGCTCAAGATTAGTGCAATGAGTGTCATGGTTCTATTGTAAGCCACGGAGACACAGAGTCGCAGAGTTTTTTCTCTATACCTCCACGACTCTGCGGGTAACTCTTATCTCCCAAGCGCGCGCAGCCAGACAGGCAGACGCCCCAGCCTTCTCTTCACGAGCAGATCAAACGGTTCCTTTACATCCCAATCCAGCACGTGGATATTGGCGCG
>DASTJG010000542.1:0-8919 GCA_035716785.1 Anaerolineales bacterium | reverse complement strand
ACCGGGCCGTCGATCCCTTTCAGGATCACGCGTGAGAATCCAATGATGGAGTTCAGAGGCGTTCGCAATTCATGGCTCATATTCGACAGGAATTGAGTCTTCAAAACATCGATTTCCCGCAATTCCTGAATCAATTGTTGTGAGAGTTCGAAGGAGCGGGCGTTGTCAATTGCGACGGCGACCTGATCTGCCAGCGATTGCAACACGGAAAGATCATCCTGTGTAAAGGCATGAGTTTGGACGGATTGAATATCGATGACACCCACGATGCGCAAACCAACGCGCAGAGGAATGGCTACCTCAGAACGGGTGTCCAATAGATAAGGATTGGGTGTATAGAGGGGTTCGATCTCTGTATCGTTGACAAGGATCGGCTCGATGCTTTCAGCCACTTTGCCGATCACGGAATTGGAACCCACAATGACCGAATGCCTCTGGGCTTTCATCTTCTCGCCCGCTTCGCCAGTGGCTTCGCGCAGGATAACGTTAAATCCTGTCTCTTCAATGATGTAGATCGCAGCGTAATAAAACCCGAACCGGTCGCTGATCAGATTGACAGTTCGTGTGAAGATCGTGTTGAGATCAAGCGTAGAGGTAACAAGGCGTCCGATTTCAGAGGATGCAGCCAGATAATCGTTGCGCCGTTTGAGAGCCTCTTCCGCCAGCTTGCGCTCGGTAATGTCCTGGTGGACGGCGAGGAAACCCATGATGCTTCCACCCTCGTCGAGAATGGGGCTGTACGCTGCAGCAATAGGAATAAGCTCGTCATTCTTGGATTTGTTGACAATCTCTTCCGAAATTCTCTCACCAGCGAGCAGAGCATTCCAGAATTGTTTGTATTGTTCGCGGGTCTTGTGGCCAGACTTGAGAATGCGAGGTGTCTTTCCAATTGCTTCATCAGGTGAAAACCCATAGACTTTCTCAAATGCGAGGTTGGCATACTGGATGACGCCTTCCAGGTCAGTAATGAAAACTGCGCTGTCGGAGCGGTCAATACCAAGTTTAAATTTCTGGATCTCGCGTTCAGAAAGGAGACGTTCGATGGCGCCTATAATTGGGGTGGCAAGAACAGAAAGAATCTCCTGATGCTGTTCGGTAATGCGGATTCTATGGTCATAGGTCTGGATCGCGATCATGCCCGTAACCACTTTTGATCTCAGGGGGACCCCCAGCCAGTCTACTCCCAAAGTGCCATCTCTTGCCACTTCCCCGGATGCTTCCAGGTCAGCAAAAATTTCAGGGGTGGTGCGCAATGGTTTGCCTGTGCGAATCACATAACTGGTAAGACCTCTGCTGAGCTTTCGCGGAGTCCAGTCTGTATCGAACTCATCTGTGTGATATGGGAAGGATATGGTATTGGTGTTTGCGTCATAGAGCGCAACATAGAAATTTTGGGCAGGGAGCAGGGACTCAATTGCTTTGTGTGCTAACCCGATCAACTCCTCGATTGTTTTTGCGGCAAGTGCGCCTTCGGAAATTTGAGAGATCGCGGTTTGAATTAATTCATTGGTCTTGCGTTCCGTAATATCCTGTGATGAGCCAACCACTCTGACAGGCTGCCCCTCTGCATCGCGCTCGGCTTTGTAGACGGAGCTAACCCAGATTATTTTGCCGTCTGCTCTTTTGTAGCGGACCTCTGATGTTACATCCCCTCTGTTCTTCGCATCTCTTGCATCCTGAATTGTCTGCTGAACAATGGGAATGTCTTCTTCCAGAATGAATTTTCCCATGATAGCATCGAGAGGGAACTCGTATCCATTTTCTTTCTCGGCACTTGTGCCCAGCAGCGCATACAACTCATCGGTCATTCGAATGGACAGTTTGTTCGGGTCGATTTCGAAATACCCCAGCCTGGCGATTTGCAAAGCCTCGGAGAGTTGGCTCTGACTGGCTCTCACCTCGAAAAACAGGCGTGCATTTTCGAGTGCAACGGCTGCCTGGCTGGCGATGGTTGCCAAAATGTCACGATCGTGCTCATCATATACATCAGGCTTTTGGACGCTCTGTACGGAGATCAGCCCAAGGACGCGCTCACCAACCAGCAGTGGCACACCCAGCCAGCTTAGCGAGGGTGTGATATCTGTGCTCAGCGGGACAAATTCGATTCCCAGGGCTCTGCGGTATCCAGGCACGTCATTTGGAGCAAACACGATCTGTTTGTTGCGAATGATGTAATCTGAGAAACCCCGGTTACCCATTTTGCTGGGTGGCAGCTGAATTCGTTTGCCTTCTTCAAAAGCTAGCGGGAAAGTTTTCTCCTGGTTCTTTTCATCGTAGAGCGCAAGGAAGAAATTGCTGGTATCCATCAAGCGGCTGGTATACCGGTATACGATCTCGGCGATCCCGGCAGTATCCAATTGGGCAGAGAGTTCACGGCCCATCTCGTTGAGCACGCTCAACTCTTCTGCACGTGACTGGGTCTCCTGGAATAGCCTTGCATTTTCAAGCGCTAAGGAAAGCTGATCGGCTACCTGCTTTACCAGTAACTGTTCATCCTGACTCCACTCACGCGGCTTTGTCTCGTCAAGCACCTGTAAAGTTGCCCAGGAGTCTTGTCCCGCCTGAAATGCCAGTGACATGGTTGCGGTCGGGCCTGTAACGCTGTCCATCTCAACCGGCCGCCTGGTTTTTGTAACAGGCTGCACTTCAACGGGCTGAAGAGGCTTCCTTTCTGGTTCCGGAGCGCGTTTCTTGGACGCGGGCTTCAGTTCCGCGGGCGCCTGTTCAGGTTTTACATCTTCAAATAGATTCTTAAGCCGTTGCTTGGCGACTGGCTTCTTCTTTGGCATATTCAATTAACTCCTGAGCGAGAACGCGGTACTGCTGGGAGCCGCGGCTGGTCGGCTTGTATTGGGTAATAGGCATACCAGCGATTGGGCTTTCACGAAGCTTGGTGTCAATTTCAATGACTGTGGTAAAGACACCCTGTCCAAACGTGGCTTGCAATTGTTCAAAAATATTGCGGTGTGTGCGATTGCGCCGATCCAGTAATGTAACCAGGATGCGATATGCAAGATTCGGGTTACTCTCCTGCCGTACGCGGCGAATGGTGCCCATCATGTTCCGTAACGCATACGCAGAAAAATACTCGGCTTGTGTTGGAATGATCAGCAGATCGGATGCGGAAAGCGCGTTGAGGGTGATCGCGCCCAGAGCGGGAGGACAGTCGAGCAGGATATAGTCATAAGGTAGTTCGGTAGCTTCCAGCGCAGTTCGAAGCGTCGCCAGATAATGGCTTCGCATGGGCAGAAACTGCTCAGCATTTTCGATCCGCGAGTTGGAAGTGACGATATCCAGGTTCTTCACTTCGGTCTTGCGAATGGCGGTCTTGAGCGAGGCGTTGTCAACCAGCACATCCGCCGAAGTGACATCAGCATCTCCGGCTTCGAAGCCCATAGCCAGGCTCAGATTTGACTGCGGATCCAGATCGATCAGCAGGACGCGATGATCCAATTCAGCCAGCGCCGCGCCGAGTGATAATGTGGACGTGGTCTTTGCAACCCCACCTTTTTCGTTTGACATAGCGATTATAAATGCCATAGTTCCTCTGACTCTCTGTGGTGATTACTCAACACCTTTGATTGCCTGTGGAATCACATCCACACGAGTGGCACCCAGGGCCTTGCGTAATTCTTCCATTGCGGTTTGGATCATGGTTTGCGGATCGTTCATACTTCGGATCTTGCCGGTAATATCCGAGACCAACCGTTCGCGTTCTGCGCGTCGGGTTGTTTCCTCGAACAGACGGGCATTTTCAGCAGAAAGGGCCACGCGCTCGGCGACTGCCTTGATGAGATCAAGCTGGTCCTGATTCAATCTGCCTGCTGATGGCGATTGAACGACCAAATTGCCAATTGTTTCGCCACGCAGTTCGATCGGCACGACGATCTGGCTGGCTTCCGTTTGCTTGCCTTGACTTTTGCCCCTGGCCTGTTCTGTTAAATCAATAGGCTCATTGAGGGGAATTGCACCAGCAACGTCGTAACGATAGCCAACCAGGTTATGTTCAGCGGGGAGGCGTCCCCAAGCTTCGCGTGTAAACTGGCGACTGATCGCTTCTGCTTCCGCCAGTGCGGTTCTGGTCTCATCGAAAAGACGGGCATTCTCAATTGCAAGGCTTACCTGGTTGGCAAGCAGGCTGAGCATCTGAACGTCCTCATCCTGGAATGCTCCTGTTTCCGTACTTTGCACGTCCAATGCACCCATGACAAGATCGCCGCTTTTTAGTGGCAAAGCCATTTCGGAATGTGTTTCTGGCAGATCAGGATTGTTAAAGAAGACCGGATCCTTGCCTACATCCATGGCGATACGGGGTTCCCCGGTTGAGGTAACGTAGCCTACAATACCTTCTTCACCGACGCGCAGACGATGTCTGCGTTCGAGCATTCTGCTGCCACCCACACTGTTTGCAGCACTCAAAATTGCATACTGGTGGGCATCATCGATCAGGAACACGCCAACATGGTAGAAACCAAATTTCTCACTGATCACCGCTGTGATCTGCGGAAGAAGCTTCTGCAGGTCACGGACCGATGTGATGGTCTGCATGACCTGTGCCAGTGCTTCCAATTGTTCTGCTCTGCGGTGGATTTGCTGGTTGATCACTGCCAGTTCCGAGCCACGCATGGTCAATTCAAGTGTTCTTTCCTGAACCCGCTGCTCCAGAGAGGTCTGCAGGTTCTTCAGCTCTTGATTGGCTTCGATTTGTGCCTGCTCGTTTGCCCTGGCCCTTTCGACGGCTGACCTCAATCTTCTTACAAGAAGGTTAAGGATGCCTGTAGTGGTTCCCAGAAGCACCCAGATAATAGCAATGTCGGTCCAGTCAGTCTCGGATCGTAGAGGACTTGATGTGAGCCCGGCCCAGTCAAAAATGCCAAGGAGTGCAATTGCCGCCAGGGTGAGGGGAACAGTGATAACAAGTGAGCGCCTGTCCTGCAAAAGAGTACCAATGACGATAATGAGGGGGTATCCTACCATGGATATATCATGGATGGAATTCCCACCCAACGCGTTGACTGTTAGGGCAGCGATGAAGGCAATGGGAATAACCATCTTTGCTATTCCGACTTCGCCGCGTAACACGACCAGCAACAAGGCGATCAGCAGAAGCACACTCAAAATAGTGAGTACCCAGACAATAAGTGCTTGAATACGCAATTCCTGTGCACTTATGACGACAAGAAACATTGCCAGAACTGCTATCAATGCAAATATCAAAATATTACGCGTGAGGCGGATGAAGTTCGGGTCTTTATCTTCCGGTGAAGCAAAAAAATTAGTAATCGCGTTTAACATTTCTGATCTCCGGTTCAAGACGTCGTCTTCTTTTTGTTCTGATCGGTTTCGAACTGGATCACAACTTCTGAACCAGGCAGCGCGCGCCCCAGTTCTTCCACAGCAGTTTGTAAAACATTCCGCATGTTAATAGATGCACCGATTTTGGCGGTGACAGCGCCGATCTTTGCTTCCTTGGATGCGAGACGCTGTGATTCCTCCAGCAATCGGGCGTTTTCCATGGCGATCGCAGCACGTTCTACGATGGCTGTGACGATGTCCAGTTCGTCCTGGTCCCACGGCCGATTATCTGGGGAGTGAACATCTACTGAGCCGATCGTCTCGCCGCGCAACTCGATTGGGAGGGAGATAGATGCTCCTCGAGACCTTTTCCTGAGTTGGTCCATATCCCAGACAGTATCCTTCTCCTTATCGTCCTTTTCATAAAGCAGCGTCGCCCGTGCACCGGTGTGCTGAATACCAACCAGATTTCTCTGCCTGGTAAACTGTTGCCAGCCGGTTTGTACGAATTGTTTTGCAAGAGCTTCAGCTTCGTTCAAGGCTTTGCGCGTCTCCTCGAATTGTCGTGCGTTCTGGATGGCGATACTAACCTGGTCTGCCAGCGTCGATAAAATGTTAATGTCTTCCTGTGCAAATGCGCTTGGCTCGGTACTTTGAACATCAAGCGCGCCGATGATCTCTTCACCGGCTCGCAGGGGCAGGGCGATCTCTGAACGAGTATCCGGGAGGTCCGGGCTGTTGAAGAACACTGCGTCTGCCCCTGTGTCCAGCGCGACGCGGGGGGCGCCCGTCCCTGTTACATAGCCAACGATACCAATCTCACCAACTTTCAAGCGATGTCCGCGTTGCAGCATTACCTGCCCGCCTTCGCTATTTGCCGCGCTGAGAATGGCATACTCTTTTGCCGCATCGAGCAGGAAGATGCCAACATGATAAAAACCGAACTCACGACTGATGACGGTTGTGATCTGTGAAAGCAAGACATCAAGGTCGCGCGTGGAACTGAGCGTACGCGCAACCTGTGCGATGGACTCAAATTGCTTTGCACGGCGTTCATTTCTTTCATTGGCAAATAGAAGTTCTGCCGTGCGTTCTGAGACCATTCGCTCCAGTCCGTCGAGTGTTTCTCGAAGTCTTGATGTCATTGTGTTGAATGAATGGGCCAGGGTGCCAATTTCATCTTTTGTCCGGTCATCTGCTTGTACGGTCAAATCTCCGGCTGCGATCTGGGTTGCAACCTGAGTGAGGCGTTGAATGGGGGCGGCAATGATCTGCCCAAGCCCGAGACTTACTGCAACAGCCATCATAAGCAAAAGAACCAGGATCACCACTGCTGTTCGTATGGCAGACTGAATTTGTTGGTCGGTCTCTTTATTTGCCAAAACAATATCCCCTTGCAATTCCGAAACCGGGACAACCAATGCGATACTATATCCACTGGCCTTTACAGGCGCGAACGAAATATAAGTATTAACTCCATTGACATCCACCTCCATCAGACCAGTTCCGCCGACGACCATACGCTTGGTTACGGAATCGAGTTGCGTAGTGCCTTCTCCCAGGATGCTTTGTTTACCAAATTCTTCCGGATTCATATCCTCCGGACGGATGCCAAACATGTCATACCCGGCTTGTGGCATGACGAGAATACGCCCTGCATCATCGATCATAAATGCATATCCTGTTTGACCAACTTTGATGGAGTTGATTTGCTCAGTAATAGTCGATAACTGAAGATCTGCCGCAACGATGCCGTTGAACTGATCGCCATCATATACAGGCGCTGCAACGGTCACAACCAGCCCGGCACCTGTTGCATCAACATATGGGATGGCCCAGCGCGGGATGCGTTTGGGATTAAATAGCGGTGTTACGATCGAATAATACGGTCTTTTGGTGGCATCGAAATCTGGCGGAAGGAGAGATACCAGATTGATATTTGGATAATAGCGTGTGACACCCCTTGTATCAATGGCATATATGGCAATCAGGTATGGATATGTTTCCAGGATTCTGGGAGCATAGAAGTCGAGATAGGCAGAGGTATTCAAATCTGTAACGAGGGCTTCGTTCACTGGCACCCCAGCAGGAATAAAAATCGAGGATGTATCATTTGCCGAGTTGCCGTACTGCCCTCCAGGCAGCTGGACCAGATTTGTGCTGGCATCCCAGTAGGTGCGCTGGCTGACAATTTCTTTCTCTCCCTGAAGCGCAGACCAGTTTTGAGCCAGGCTGTCCACCTCTCTCGTTGCATTCTCAAAGGACTGGTTTGCCCGATTGGCCTCTGTAAAAGCAGTGTTTTTTAATTGTTCCTCTGCCAGCTCGCTGACGCTTTTTTCAAGCCTTCCTGCCAGGGCATTCGTGACTTGTTGTGTCTGGTTGAAGGCAAAGAATATAAAAACGGCCAGTGCTAATGCACCCGTACCAAGGATACCTGTTACGACCTTTGTGCGAATGTCCAGTGAGAAAAGCTGTCTTACAAGGAAAACACCGATTAAGACCAGCATGAAACCTGAGAATATCAAACGTCCTTCAGCGAGCGAAGCAACCGGCCGGTTGGCACTTCCAAATATGTCGGTGAGCCAGATGGCAAGTGCGGCCATTAAACTGATGATAAAGACGTAGCGAGTATATTTACGAGGTAAAGTCGCCAGTCCGATAGCCATGATCAGTGCGAACGCCGTGATCGCATTTGGGGCACCCGCTCCGCTTTGCACCAGTGACACAAAGATCGACTGTAGCCCGATGGCTGTCATGAGGATGATATTCCCCAGGTTGTTCCTGCCAGTCTTGTTAAGCCAATAGGCGATGGGTGTAGCAATAAAAACCGGCGCGATGGCCCACCACTGGTTGTTACCCCCTGCCAGCAGGGCAGCTAACTCAGAGACTGCAAAAAGCAATGCAGGGAGAGCGCCAACCAACCAGGGGAGATTGCGCGTTTTTTGTGCCGATTCAGAGGGGAGTGAGCTTTGATTCGAATTCACAATTACTCCTTGCTCTGGAATTGAATTGATATTTCAGAGCCACCCAGTACGCGTTCCAATTCCTCTGCTGTGGTCTGTAGAATGTTTTCAACGTTAAAGGCGCTGCTGATGCGGGCGGTTGCTTCCGAGATCAGGCGTTCCTTGGCGGCACGACGGCGGGCATCCTGGAACAGGCGCGCATTTTCCATTGCAAACGCTGCACGTTCCGCGACTGCCTGCACAAGACTGATTTCGTCATTCTGCCAGCGCTTGTCCGGATCATTGGATTCAATGTGCAGGATCCCGATGACTTCGCCTCTGAGCTTGACGGGAACAGCCACGGTAGCGCTCCGCTCTTTCGATCCGTTGGGCTGGTTCGTCGCAGTCTCACCACTCTGCACCGCTGATGCGACTTCAGGGTGCTGCAGTGTATTTTCCAGCATCTCGATGCGGCCGGTTTGATAACGGAAACCATGCTGTTCGGTCCGCGCAATTGTGCGACTCCATTCTGCATGGGTGAATGCATCGTAGACTTCCTGGACCTGAGCCAGCGCGGCGCGGGTTTCAGTCAACAGACGGGAGGTTTCCAACGCAATGGATACCTGATTGGCCAGTGCCGTTAAGACCTCCAGATCTTCAGTTGAGAAGGCATTTGCTTCCC
>DASTJG010000541.1:0-6392 GCA_035716785.1 Anaerolineales bacterium | reverse complement strand
ACAGAGCATATGGAAGCTGTCATTTCTGATGCTTATGTTCTGATCAACGAGAAGAAAATCTCGGCTGCCCAGGATATCGTCCCCATTCTTGAAAAACTCGTTCAAATCGGCAAGCGCGAACTCGTCATCATCGCCGAAGACATCGATGGTGAAGCCCTTGCAACACTTGTCTTGAATAAACTGCGCGGCATGCTGAACGTGCTGGCGATCAAAGCCCCCGGCTTTGGCGATCGCCGCAAAGCTATGCTGCAGGATATTGCCGTCCTGACCGGCGGCACGGTCATCTCGGAAGAGACCGGCCGCAAGCTCGAAACCGTCACGATCCAGGATCTTGGTCGCGCCGAGAAGGTTGTTTCTGACAAAGAGAATACGACCATCGTTAACGGAAAAGGTACCAAGGCTGCTATCGAGGGGCGCATCAAGGAAATCCGCGCCGAAATCGAGAAGAGCACCAGCGACTACGATAAAGAGAAATTGAACGAACGCCTTGCCAAGTTGAGCGGCGGTGTTGCGATCATCCGTGTGGGTGCCGCGACTGAAACCGAGATGAAAGAGAAGAAACATCGTGTAGAGGATGCTCTTTCCGCAGCCCGCGCCGCGGTTGAAGAAGGCATTGTGCCCGGTGGTGAGATCTCTTTGATCAATGCTGCGACCAAGCTTGATAAGCTGCTGAAGAGCATTGATGGCGAGGACAATGAAGAGACCAAAGTCGGCATCAACATTGTCAAGAAGGCGCTCGAAGCCCCGATCCGCAAGCTGGCTGCCAATGCCGGCCAGGATGGATCGGTGATCATCGATACCGTCCGCCGCACAGCCGTCGACAAGAAGAACAAGAACATCGGCTACAATGTGTTGACCGGCGAGTACACCGACATGATCGCCGCGGGCGTCATCGACCCTGTCAAGGTCGTGCGCGGTGCGCTCGAAAATGCCGCATCCATCGCAGCCATGATCCTGACCACAGACGTCCTGATCACGGACCTGCCTGAGAAAGATAAGGCTCCTGCCATGCCTCCGGGCGGCATGGGTGGGATGGATTACTAAACCATTCAATCTTGTAGGGACGAGCAACTGCCCGTCCCTACATCTTTTAACGTATAATTCGGGGCGATGTTTTTCCATTACAGACCCATTCGGATATTTCTCATTCTCTGGATCGCACTCGGACTTGCCGCGTGCGCTTCGTTTTCTCCACCTGAGCCTACTTTTACCCCTCAACCCACGTTCACACCTGAACCTCCCACTGCCACTCCCGAACCCATGGCCTTGACCGTTAATGGCGAGGGCATCACGGTTGTCGAATTCAACGCGGAAGTGCAGCGCTACCTCACATCACAGGAAGCGCTGGGAAAAACAGTCTCTCTCGAGGAAGCATCCCAAGCTGTGCAGGAAGATCTGACCGCGCAATTGCTTCTCGCGCAAGGGGCGCACACAAATGGATTTACACTCGATGAAGCGGCGCTGCAGGCGCGGGTCGATGCACTGGTCGCGCAGGTTGGTGGGGCGGAGGCGCTCTCGGCCTGGCAGTCAGAGCACGGATATACAGAGCAGTCCTTTCGGTCCGTGTTGAAGCGGGCAGCGGAATCGGCCTGGATGCGTGACAAGATCCTTGCAGAGGTCCCCAGTACTGCCGAGCAGGTACACGTCCAGCAAATTCTGCTCTATAATCAAGACACGGCTCAGAACTTTATGAACCAGTTAAATGGTGGAGCCAATTTCGATGAACTGGCTCTGAAGGCAGATCCGCTGACACGCGGCGATCTTGGATGGGTGCCGCGCGGCTATCTGCTCGAGCTAAAGATCGAGGAAGCCGCGTTTGCCCTGACTGTGGGTGGGCACAGTGATCTGATCTCAACAAATGTAGGATTCCATATCATCAGAATTCTGGAGCGTGATCCCCAGCGTCCGCTTTCCCCCGATGCCTATCTCGCGCTGCAGGAACTGGCGCTGAAGAAGTGGATTGAGGCACAGCGCCAGCAGGCAAGTGTCATTTTCGTAGAGCAGCCCTAATGGAGTAACATAGATGAGCGAAGATTTTGATTTTGACGGAACACAATCCAAGGGTTCGGGAGCTTCCATGCCGATATGGGATATGCTCTCAATCCTGGTCTTGATCCTTACGGCTTGCATGGTGGGATATTTTGCATTGATCTTTATTAACCCTGCTTCTTCCCTCAATCCCATGCCGCCAGGCGGAGGATTGTTCAGCGAGCCTCTCCCCACATCAACGTCTACCCCCATAAAACTGGAACCCACCTGGACCGCCAGTCCTACCCTGGCTGTAACACCGAGCGATACACCACGGGCTACCATCACTCCCATTCCTACAAGTACGTCGTTCTCACTGGTGCCGCCTACAAGAACGCCGAAGCCGCCCACACCGACTCGTACACCAAGGGCGCCGTTCAGCGCATCCGTCACAACCGTGGAAAGCACGCTCATTCATCCTGAGCTGGCATGCAATTGGGCGGGCATCGGCGGAACGGTGGTGGACACCAATAACAGTCCCATCATTGGGACGGTGGTTGTATTGCGGGGAACACTGAGTGGCAGCACCGTGGAACAGCAAACGGTGAGCGGGATTAACAAGGAATATGGCTCCTCTGGCTTTGAGTTTGTTCTTGGTAATGCCCCCGTTTCCTCGACGAAAACGCTATACGTTCAGTTGGTAGATCAGCAAAACATCCCCCTTTCGGACCCGATCCAAATTACTACATCCTCGGAATGTAACAAAAACCTGGTGATCGTGCGGTTCAAGAAGAATAGATAGAAATAATTTGTAGGGCTGGGCAGCTGCCCAGCCCTACGGTTTTATACTGCTACATTCCAGTGTTCGTACTTTTTGTTTTTCCCACGTAAGACATCTTCATACATGCTGCGCAGTTTGGTCGTGATTGGACCCATTGCTCCGGCTCCCACTGGGCGGTGATCTATCTTTGTCACGGCTGTGATCTGCGCAGCGGTACCCGTCAGGAACATCTCCTCGCAGACGTAGACCTCTGTGCGGTCGATGGAACGCTCTACGACCGTCAGACCTAATTCCCTGCTGGCTAATTCCATGACTGATTTGCGCGTGATGCCTTCCAGGATGTTGTCCGTGACAGGAGGCGTGACCAGAACTCCATCGCGTACCATGAAGATGTTCATCGCCGAGCCTTCTGAAACGTGACCGTTGTTATCCAACACCAGCGCTTCGTCGAAGCCGGCCAGGTTTGCGTCTGTTTTGATCAGCGCGGAGTTTGCATACGCGCCCGCCACTTTGCCGCGCGCCGGGATGACATTATCGTCAATGCGCCGCCAGGAAGAGATGGTGACATGCGCATTGGTGTCATTCTTTACGTACGGCTCGTAGGCGATCACAAACATGCAGAATTCATCCTTCAAATTATGCAGGCGCACACCGATACCCAGGTCTGCTTTATAGAAGGACGGGCGCATGTAAACGTCGCGCTGCCAGTTGTCGGCGCGGAGAAGATCGAGCGTAAGCTGGATCAGGCTTTCTTCATCATAGCTGCTTTGCATCGACATCATGCGCGCCGAATGCAGTAATCGTCGAAAATGGTCGTAGGGTCGAAAGACAAAGAGCTGTTTCTTCTCTTCATTCCAATAGGCCCTGATTCCCCCGAACACGGCTGTGCCGTATAAAAATCCATGAGTTGCGATGTTGATGTTTGCTTCCCCAAGAGGAACGATCTTTCCCTCAAAAAAAGCATGCTTCGACAGATCCACTGGGCACCTCCAGGTTGGATTTAGAAAAACTCCTAGCGCGACATTATACCTGATGCGCTTTGCTTCCTTCGCAGTCGACAGTTGATTTCGCTGGTCGGCCCCTCTTGACAGGGGATGAAATTCCATTAAAATCTAATTCGACAAGCATCGAATTAGTTAGAAGAGAGTAAAAATGGACGAACAGCCTGAAATTCTATCCTTTGTCAAAGCCATGGCCTCGGCGGACCGCTTGCGCATCATTGGTGTGCTGGTGCGAGGCCCGGCAACACGATCCAAAATTGCCGAACAGCTACACCTTCCTGTTAGAGACGTGTTTAATCACCTGGCTTTCCTTGTACATGTGGGTGTTGTTGACGAGACTGTCGATGGAATCTATGACTTGAATGAAAGGGCGATCGAGTCCCTGGCGCGCGGACAGTTCGAGGGCAAGCGCGAGGCGTATGTCCCACCGGAAAACGAGCAGGAGGATGTTCGCAAAGTATTGAAGAACTTTCTCAACGCGGATGGCTCACTCAAGCAGATCCCTCCGATGGGGAACAAGCTGCTCATCATCCTGAACTTCATTGTGGACGCGTTTGCCTTCGATACGAATTACACAGAGAAGGAAGTCAATACCATCCTGCGACGCTTCCACGTGGATACTGCCGCGCTGCGCCGCTACCTGGTTGATAATGATCTGATGGCGCGCGAAAGCAACGGCACAAGATACTGGCGCGTGGAAAAGGAGATGGAATGAGCGAAGAACTTGTCACCTTTTTCAAAGCACTGGCTGACAAGAACCGCCTCAAGATCGTGGGTTTGCTGGCAGAAAAATCGTACAGCGTGGAGGAACTCTCCGAGCTGCTGCAGCTGAAACCGCCGACCGTCTCGCATCACCTGGCAAAGCTGGTCGAGGCGGGTCTGGTGAGGTCGCACGCCGAAAGCTACTACAACGTCTACCAGCTCGATCAATCTGTGCTGGAGGCAAAGACGCGCAGCATGTTTTCGCAGCAGGAACTTGCCTCAGTTGCCTCCGAAGTGGACGCGGATGCCTACGATAAGAAGGTCATTAAGGATTATTCAAGGAGGGATGGCAGCCTGAAGACATTGCCATCCCAGCGCAAGAAATTGGAAGCCATCCTGCGTTACGTCGTTCGGGCATTCGATGTGGGTAAGCGTTACAGCGAAAAACAGGTCAACGAAATCCTTTCACACTATCACGAAGATACCGCTACCTTGCGCCGCGAACTCGTCGGCTTCAGGTTGATGAAGCGCGAGGGCGGAGGTGGCGAATACTGGAGAGAATCATGATCACAGAATATCCACTCACGAAAGTCAATCGGCTTCAACTTGCAAAAGCATTCCGAAATATTCCGCGCGTAGACCTTTCCATTGACTGTGTTATCGAAGGACAGATGGGCAAGGCCTATGTGGACGACATCCAAAATCCCTCTGTCTATAAAATCCAAACCGGACCTTTCTTCTATTTTGCCGGAAATGTTCTGAGCGAAGGAGGACAGGAAATGCTGAGAGCCATCCAGCCATGGACATTGTTCATGCCTTCCTCAGAAGGATGGATCGAAGCTGGCAAAAGCATGTATGGAGAACAGCTCATTGGTTTTGACCGGTACAGCTTCTCCTCGGAATGTTTGTCCCTTGAACATTTGGAAAAGCTTGTTATCCAATCTGCTTTCAGCAAAGAGGTAAAACGGATGGATCTTGCACTTGCAACACAAGTCTGGGGGCAGGATCATTTTATTGACATCTCCGATTTTGAATCCCCGTCCGATTTTGTCGAGCGCGGCATTGGTTATTACGCCGAGAGAAATGGAACAATCGTTGGCGCGGCATTTTCGTCACTGGCCTGCAGCAACGGGATTGAAGTCAGTATTTTTGTTTTGGAAGAGTACCGTCGCCAGGGCATGGCAACAACTCTCGCAGCCCATATGCTCAAGTGGTGCCTGGAAAACAGCCTGGACCCGCATTGGGATGCGGCGAACCCTGAATCTTGCAAGTTGGCTGAGAAGTTGGGGTATATTCCGAAGGGGAATTACCGGGCGTATTACTTAAAAGGTTGAAACCTGGTAGGGCACAGCATGCTGTGCCCTACTGATTCCAAAAGACACGGAGAAAATCCGTGTCTTTTGGTTTACTTCTTGCCAACCTGTTCCCGGTTGACCAATCCCCGTTGCCAGGCGTATACCGCCACCTGTGTCCGGTCTGCGAGATGCAACTTGCTCAGGATATTGCTCACATGTCCTTTTACGGTGTATTCGCTAATGACCAGCTTCTCCGCGATCTGGCTGTTCGTCATACCGTTGGCGATCAGGCGCAGGACGTCCAGCTCGCGTTCGGTCAACTCGGTGAACAGCGGCTGTTCGTCGCTGTTGTCGCTGCGGATGTTCTGTAGGACGCGCGCCGCCACCAGCGGGTGCAGCGTCACTTCCTTTTGTGCGGCGCGGTGCAAAGCCTCCACCAGCTTTTCCATCTTCATGTCTTTCAAAATATAGGAGATGGCGCCCGCCTTCAACGCGGGGAAGATGTGTACGTCTTCATGATACGAAGTCAGCACGACGACCTGCGTGCGTGGGCTGAGTTGCTTGATGCGCCGCGTCGTTTCCACGCCGTCCATCCCGGGCATGATCAGATCGAGCAGAACAATGTCGGGAATATGCTCGGTGACC
>DASTJG010000540.1:0-4291 GCA_035716785.1 Anaerolineales bacterium | reverse complement strand
ATACGAGCGCGTGGTTGCGCAAAGTGGGGAACGTGGAGGATTATGTCAACCCGCACCTGGTGTTTGGGCGTGGGGAGGCCCTGCGGCCCTTACCTCGAACCGATGTTGCCGTGGAGGAAGAGATAAGGGTCAGGGAAGAAGCAGCCGCTTATGGCGAGCAGGAACAAGTCACTACGGAGTTGAATGACTTCCGAGTCCATGTGCGGCGCTGGCTGGAGGCGGTCACGCTTCCCATTGACCAGCTGGTGCTGACACTCGCCCAGGACGTCTTCACCGATGCCGCCGAGCTCGCACTGGCGCACAAGCTGGCACTGGTCCTACGCAAAGCCGCGGACGATCACAAGGAGTGGCGGCTGCCCGAGCTGACGGCGGAACTGGCGGTGATCGCCAAGAACGAACGACGCTTCATCGGCTTCTCGGCGGATGACTCTGGCTTCGACCCCGAGCAGCACAAGGGCAAGGTGGTCGTCACGACGATGCACAAGGCCAAGGGACTGGAGTGGGACCGCGTCTATTTGATGAGCGTGAACAACTACGACTTCCCGTCGAACCAGCCGAACGACCGCTTTATTTCGGAGAAGTGGTTCCTGCGGGACAACCTGAACCTGGAAGCTGAAGCGCTGGCGCAGTTGAACGCTGCGACCTCCTCGAGCGAATATGACTGGTACGACGAAGGCGCCGCGACCCTGGCTGCACGCGTCGATTACGTCAAGGAGCGCCTGCGCCTGCTTTTCGTGGGGATCACGCGTGCCAAGCGGGAATTGATCGTCACCTGGAACACCGGCCGTCAGGGCGATGCCACGCCCGCGCTGGCGCTCTCCGCACTGATGGGGTGGTGGGAGGGAAAGTAAATCCACGCCGAAGGACAAGAGGCAGAAACGATGAAAGACGAACCCGAGACTATAAAGGATGCACCGGTTAAGCGCTATCCATCGAGATGGAAACAAACTGCAATACTTGCCGCAGTGGTAGCCGTGATACAGGCATGTTTAACGATCAGCGGCAGGGGTATCGAAGGTTTTATACTTTGGATCTTTATCTTCTTCTTGATTTACTGGCTGCTCTTTACATTCTTGGTTTGGCTGTGGCGAGTTTTAAAGAGACGCCCTTAAGTTTGAGACGTGTTTGAAATAAGGGTGAGCGGGTATGAATCCCCTGCTCAGCCCATGGAAGCCTATCAGGCTGAGCACGCGAGTCGGCTCAAAGCCGACTCGCGTGCACTGAGGCAGGACTTCCCTGGCACTGCCCGCGCACCCCGCACGATCGGTCTGTGCGGGGCAGGTGTAGTCCGCCGAAACAAGAATGAAAAAACGGTCTTGGACGTAATGTTACCGAGACCGTTTTGTTTTTATGGACGGAAATAGTATTTATCCACATCTCGTTTGAATTATAAGTTATAGATCCAACCAAATAAACCTGCAATGAAGTCGATGATTCCAAAAATGATCGCGCCGTAGAGTAGAACGAACTTTCCTCCCAGGCTGTCTGCAAACACGTATGTCCCACAGGTAATCATGGAACCGACAATGGTCCATGCCAGGCCGCGCAGCATTTGTTTCTTATATTTCTCGCGGCGCATCTTCCGAACGGCGTCTTGCGCGTCTTTTACGATCGTCTTTGCGATTTCTGGTGAAGCACCACGGTTGATCAGTAATTTTTCAACGTTTTTCTGAGAATTTTTCAGCGCCAGTTGCTCTGCCGCATACTGAAAAAAGCCCAAGAGTTCCTGCTTCTTCCAGTCCGTTTCGTAGCTGGGTTGCTGTTGTGGCCTGGACGGTGTAACGGGAGCAGCTACGGTTTGTGTCCGCACAGGCGCAGCGGAATTCACTTGAGAGGATTTTGAGGATGGAGACTGTCTGGATGTATCCTGCACAGGGGCCGCCCTTTGGGACTCAGGGTAAACAGGTATGGAAGGGAAAACTCCCTTCTGTCTCAACATCGCTGCTCCGCGCTTTGCCGCGTCGTTATTTGGATTAATTCTTAATACATTATTCAGGCAATATAATCTTTCCGGGTCGTCGTTCACAACACCGGACAACCATAACCACGCCTGTTCGGAAGTTGCCGGGTCGTCGGCGGCGCGCGTCAGAAGATCAAACGCACGATGTTTATCGCCAGCTTTTGCAGCCATGATGCCTTGTTGAAGATCATTATCCATCTCGACTCCTGTATTGATCCCAAGTGGTGTTTAGTGCGGGGAGCCAAAGGTAGAGCAAACAGACCTACCCTTTTCATCGACATTGTAACGGAACATGGACGGCGGAGTTATTTACAATTTAGTTATTTGCACAATCAGCCTCGCGAGGCACCCTGTGGGTGAACGGACTGTGATGAATTAAGACAGGACTTCCCTGGCACCGCCCGCGCACCCCGCACGATCGGTCTGTGCGGGGCAGGTGGCAGGACTTTAGTCCGACGGTCCAAAGATTTAAAATCGCTTACAATACCCTCATGACTCAGACCCTCACTCGGAGGTTTGCATGGCAAAACGGAAAGATCCCAAGAACAACGAGACAGGCATGGTGAAAGTGGTGGACCCGTTCTACGATTCACCGGAAGTGATCCACACGGAACCGGACCCGGAACCGGTGCGTTCCGGACCGACGATGGGGCAACGCATCCGCGGCTTTTTCGATTTCCTGCTGCGCCTAATTGCCATGTTGATCATTCTGGGCGTGATCGGACTGGGCTTGTACTATGGCTTGCCGTTGCTCTACAACAAATATATTGTGCCCGTAGAGCAGAACACCGCCGAGTTGACAGAATTACAGTCCCAGCAGCAACAAATGGAGCAGGAACTGACCGACCTGCAGAGCCGAATGGAAACGATGGAAACCCGGCAGAGCCAGAACGCCGAAACATTAACTGACCTGGGTGGGCGCATGGATAAGATCGAGTCCGAGATCGCGGCCCACACCGAGTCGCTGGCGGCGCTGGAGGAGATGCAATCCAAACTGCAGGCGCAGGATGAGGTCATGTCCGCCGAATTGCAGCGCCAGATCAACTTATTGAAGTCGATGGAGTTGATGTCGCGCGCCCGCCTGTTTATGTTCCAGAGCAATTTTGGGTTGGCAAGGCAGGATATAAAGACCGCGCGTGACCTGCTTATGATGGTCCGGACAGATGCACCGGAAGATCTTGTCGATGACCTGAATGAAGTCATTCGCCGCCTCGACCTGGTCCTGACCTCGCTGCCGAACTTCCCCGTCGCCGCGCGGGATGATCTCGACGTTGCCTGGCAGGTTCTTCTCCTGGGATTGCCGCAAGCGCAAATCGACGCGGACGGGACAGCCGTACCTACGGTCACGCCGCCAGCCACTCCCGCTGTTACGTTCACGCCAACTCTTGAAGTGACTGTTGAGCCAACTGCAATCGATTAAAGTATTTACATACTGAATACAAACGGTCTCGCTGGTGTTACACACGAGACCGTTTTTGTTTTGTATAGTACCGGGTCCACGAGGGAAATCGAGACAAATCCTAATATTATCCACATGATAGAAATCGTTTTACATAGTACAATGAATGGCAGAAGAGTTTGACAATTTTGTTTTGCTTTCATGTGGGAAACGGATGGTAGCTCAGAAACGAAATCACGAAAACTCACTATTCATCCAAACTCTAAAGAGTTATTAGCTTAAGAGGAGCACTGCATGATAAACAAAGCAATATTCGAGGAAAACTGGAAAATCATCCGGGCAGAAGCCACCGGGCGCTGGAGCCTGATGGCCGATTATGATCTGAGCAAAGTGGACAAGTCGGATGTGAAGCTCAACAAATTCATTACCATGCTGCGAGTGAAGTATGGATATACCCCGGAAAAAGCCCGGGAAGAGATCGGCAGGTTTTGGGTCGAATATATAGCCAAGAGTAAAACTGGCAAGTAAACATATCGACTGAAAAAAGTAATATTCCAATGGGAAGTTGATGAAAAACGGTCTTGGTTCCGATCACAACAAGACCGTTTTGCTTTGCAACTTATTCCAGTCGCTTGCGGCACGTACACCACTGCCAGGCTCACGGCAGCGGGAGTTGCAACAGAAAATTGCCTCCGCAGATAGAATCGGCTAGAATTCGATGCGATGGAAGAAATCTTCCAAAAAATAATCGGCAATGGTTTTTCAGACCTGGCGGGGCTGACAGCGAACGCGTCTATTCCTATGTCAGGATCCCTGATCAACGAAATTATCGCCGTCGTGCTTGAGGGGGACAAGACGATCGAGTCCTGCCAGGTATCTATCCACGAACAAAATCGGGTTTCCATGCGTCTAAAAACAAGCCTGTTACCCTG
>DASTJG010000539.1:0-7844 GCA_035716785.1 Anaerolineales bacterium | reverse complement strand
CTGCGCCGACGCCGCGCCGGTACGCCATCGCTTCGACAACGGGAGCAAGCTGGTCGGCGCGTCCGAAGCGCAGGTCCGAATCCATGTAGCCTTTCTCACTCAACTCCATTGCGCAGGCAATCGTCGAACCGGCAGAGATCGTATCCAAACCCAGGTCGTTGCACAATTGGTTGACTTCAATGATGGCAGGCAGGTCAGCGATGCCGCATTGCGCGCCGAATGCCCACGTCGTTTCAAACTCAGGACCTTCGCCCTCCACTTTTTCGGTCTTGCTGATCCGTGTACAGCCGATCGGGCAAGCCCAGCAGGAAGCGTTCTTCACAAGATATTTCTCGGTCAGCTCTTCCCCAGAAATGGACTCGGCACTTTCGAACTGCGTCTGCTGATGATTGCGGGTTGCCAGCGCGCCGATGTTGTTCATGATATTCATCAGGACGACAGTGCCAAATTCGGGCAGTGCCTGGCTGGTGAGTGGGCTGCCCGCAAGTAATTTGCGCGTCTCATAGAGTATGAACTTGAAGCGCTCACGGTCATGGATCTCAGGGCGTTCTTTTCCTTCCACGACAATGGCTTTCAAATTCTTGGAACCCATCACGGCCCCTGGACCTCCGCGCGCCAACGCGCGTTCGCGATCATTCATAATGGAAGCGATGCGACTTAAATTTTCGCCGGCGGGCCCAATGCACAAGACATTACGATGATTGTTGTTCTGTCCCAGCTTTTGAGTCAAAGCAAAGACGCGCATGCCCCATAGTTCACTGGCATCATGGAACATGATCTGATCACTTTTGATCTCGATCCAAACAGGTCTTGCCGATTTACCACGCACGATCATGACATCATAACCAGCCTTCTTGAATTGCATCCCCCAGAAGCCGCCTGAGTTTGCATCCAGCACGGTTCCGGTCAGTGGGCTTTTTGTCGTTACCGAAAAACGATTGCTCGTCTGATAACCCGTCCCGGTGAGTGGACCATTGGTAAAGATCAATACATTTTCCGGAGAGAGCGGATCGACCTCCGGCCCCACCAGATCCCAGAGCAGGCGCGCGCCCAGGCCGCGCCCACCGATGAAGAGCCGCGCCATTTCCATGTCCAGTGGATAGGTCTTATACGTTTGCGTATTCAGATCAATATCCAAAACTTTTTCAGACCAACCAGCCATAGCTTCTCCAAAGTTGATGTAGTGGCGACTTCAGAAACGGCTAACGCCGTCACTACAATGATTACCGCCTGCAATCGGCGGGAAAATTGCAACGATATCCTGTTCTGTCACAGGCGTTTCCAGATCGATGATATTGTGTCCGTTCAGCGTGACAATGACATGGGGACCGATCTCACCATTCTTTAAAATTATCTCTCCAACCGATGGCTTCTGCCGAACCAATTCGTTCACCACGGCCCGGATCGTTGTTCCCGTTAGCGACAGTTCATTCGTTCCTGCGAGTTTCCGCAGGTTGGCAAAGAGTTTAACAGCAGGCATAATGTTTATATCGCCAGGAGCCTTCGAGAAGCGGCCTGAGCTACCTTAGAAAACACTCTGTTGTACATTGAATGTCCTGCAAATCGCGCGGATCTCATCCGGGGTCAGTCCATCCCCGATCTCACCCGCACACAAGTTGAGGTATTCATACTTTGCGGCAGTCTCCGCATACTCCACCCGGTCTGCGGCGCGTTTGACGGAGACATCCGATCGCGCCATCACCCCATGTTTTGCCCAAACGACAATACGATGCGTCCGCAAAGAGGCCAGTGTTCCTTCCATCAATTCAGGAGAGCTTGGGATTTGAAAAGACACAAAGCCAATTCCTTCGGGGAGATTGATAATGGTCTCGGGCTGCCAGCGCAGGAGATGGGTATTGAGGTAATGTTCGTCACGATAGCAGGGAATATGACTTAGATACGTGAGATGATGTGGCTGGGCATGAATGACCGCATGAAAGTTCGTGCCGCTCGATACGATCTGGTCGTAATGCACGGCCAGGTGAGAATTGAATTCGCTGGTCAGATGTTCGAAGCGACGCTGATAGGCTGTAAACAATTTCCCCGTCCGTCCTCCTTCGGCGACGAGCACGCAGCCAATATTGGCAGCCGGTTCATCGATGATCTCTCGCAACCGGCGGCCCGAACCACTGACAAGGAACGTCGCACCGGCCAGTTCAGGAACAGGTTGCGGAAGCTCGATTTCCTCCATCAGCGGGAAGCGCGTCCGCAATTCGATCGGCCAGCGCAAACAAACGGAAATATTGCCGGCGGCTCCTTCACTCGCTTCGATATCGGAGATACGTTTTCCGGACTCCCCCATCATTTCAAGCAAATCATCCAGCTCTGGATACGGCGCCTGTAACATTACTTCACCACTTTCTGCAAGCGGGTATATGCCTCGTCCCAGCCTGCGGTTTTGCCCGGTTCATAGACCTCGGGCGTAAAGGAGGCGCGCACAATCTGACGCGCTTCTGCCAGCGAACCCAGATGTCCCAGTCCAATTGCCTGCATGAGGATATTGCCGATCGCGGTCGCCTCGACCGGACCGGCGATCACCTCGCAGCCGGTTGCATCGGCGGTGAACTGGTTAAGCAGGTGGTTGCGCGAGCCACCGCCAATGATATGGATAACCGGCAAACTTCTGCCTGAGAGCTCGCGCAGCTTCTCCGTTCCCCAGCGATATTCGAGCGCCAGGCTTTCAAAAATACAGCGCACGATCTCGCCATCTGTCTGCGGGACCGACTGCCCGGTCTCGCGGCAAAATGACTGTATACATTCCACCATATTTGCAGGCGCAAGGAAGCGATTGTCGCTCACAGAAATGATGGATTGGAACGCGGGCGCCGCGTCTGCGAGGTTCGTCAATTCATCGTACGAATAGTTTCTTCCGGCTTTTGCCCATTGGCGGCGGCTCTCCTGCAACAGCCACAACCCCATGATGTTTTTGAGGAAGAGAGTCGCGTTGCATACGCCACCTTCGTTGGTCAGATTGTAGCGAAGGCTGTTTGCATTAATAATCGGCTGGCCGGACTCGATGCCCATCAGGGACCATGTCCCGGAACTGATATAAATGAAATCGGTTTCCTCGGCAGGGACAGCTGCCACTGCGGAAGCTGTATCGTGGCACCCGACTGCGATCACAGGAATACGTTCGCAAGAGGCCTCTTCTGCAACGGAGGGGCGTAGGCGGTCAAGCACCGTCCCTGGCTGGACGATAGGCAGAAAAATGGACTGGGGAAGATCAAGCGCAGCGAGAAGTTCAACCGCCCAGCGCTTCTCACGCGGGTTGTAGCATTGCGTGGTGGTGGAAATTGTCAATTCACCGGCTTTGCGACCCGTAAGCCAGAAATTGAATAAGTCAGGCGTGGTCAGAAGTGTTTTGGCGCCTTGCAGGGCAGGATCATTTTCCCGGCGCATGGCAAACAACTGGAATAGTGTATTCAGCTGCATGAACTGGATTCCAGTTTGGCTGTAGATCTCTTCGCGCGGGACGATCTGGCAGACAGCCTCGATCATGCCGTTCGTGCGCGCATCACGATAGTGATAGGGATTCCCGATCAACCGGTCAGCAGAGTCCAGCAAACCAAAGTCCACACCCCAGGTATCCAGTCCGATTCCCGTCAGCGAACCACCAGCAGATCGCGCAGCAATCCGCAGGCCGTTTTGAATCTCCGCCCATAGCCGCAGGACATCCCAATGAATGTGGTCAGCCACGCGTACTGGACCGTTTGAGAAACGATGAATTTCCTCCAGGGTTAAGCGCTGATCAATATGCCCTAAGATAGCGCGCCCACTTTCAGCACCGAGATCAATAGCAAGGAAGGAAGAATCCATCATGGAATTTAGCCATATAAGGCGCCGAAGTTCGCGCAGGCGCGGTAATCGGCGCCAGTGTAATCGTTGGCGCCAAAGGCGCTCCATGTGCTCGGGCGGAAGATTCTTTCTTCAGGAACATTGTGCATGCAGACCGGGATACGCAACATCGAGGCCAGGCTGAGGAGATCTGCACCGATATGCCCATAACTCAGCGCGCCGTGATTCGCACCCCAATTTGCCATCACAGAATAAACATCGCGGAAAGCACCCTGGCCGGTGAGGTTGGGGACGAACCAGTGAGTCGGCCAGGTGGGATTGGTGCGCTCGTCAAGCTGATGATGAACGTCTTCCGGCAAGTCAACAGTCCAGCCCTCAGCAAACTGAAGCACCGGACCCAGGCCCTTGACCAGATTGAGGCGGCTCATCGTGACAGGTATATTCCCGCGCGTCAGGAAGGTACTGGAATAACCGCCGCCGCGGAAGTATTCGGTCATAGCCGGATGCCAGGTTGTCGCCTCGAGGCATTTCTTCGCCTCTTCATCTGTCACATCCCACCAGGGTTTGATGGCAGGTTGTCCATCGATCTCCTGCCAGCCAGTAGCGTCAAGAGTGCATGCGCCGGAATTGATCAGATGGATCATGCCCCCTGAGGCGCGTCCACTCAATTCATGACCGGTGACGCGCTTCACCGCTGCCGGGCTCCAGTAGGTGCGCACGTCGGCAAAAATTTGCGCCGTATTCGTGAGCAGGTGACCGAACAACATGCACGCCCCATTGAGGCTGTCATTCTCTGTCGCGACCAGGTAAGGCTGGCGATGACCGTTCCAATCGAAGGATGTGTTGAGGATCGCTTCCATGAAATCACCATTGGGCTTGTAGTCGGTCCATTGGCGCTGCCCTTGAAAGCCGGACAGAATGGCGTTGCGACCCAAAGCTTCCTCCCCAAAGCCCAGTTCCGCCAGACGAGGATTCCCGTTCATCACGTCGCGGGCGATCATTGCCATCTTGACGACGGTTTCCCAATCTTCATCCTTCTGCTCCCGGCTGCGCTGCTTTTCAGGAGGGTTGTATTCCCGCCCCTCTTTGCAACTGGCTCTGACCCAATCCAGAGCGCGCTGGAACTCTTCAGGGTCGTAGATGGACTCGTCCATGCGCCGCAGGAACTCGGTCATATCCACTGTTTCCACGCGCATCCCAAGGTATGATTCAAAGAAGTTGTTATCCACGATCGACCCGGCGATCCCCATCGAGACCGCGCCGAAGGAAACATAGGACTTGCCGCGCATCGTCGCGACGGCCAGACCGGCGCGGGCAAAACGCAACAGCTTTTCTGTCACGTCGGCCGGTATGCTTTGATCGCCGCCATCCTGCACATCCTGGCCGTAAATGGAGAAAGCGGGTAACCCTTTCTGGTTATGTGCAGCCAGCACGGCTGCCAGGTAGACCGCGCCGGGACGTTCTGTGCCGTTGAACCCCCAGACTGCCTTGGGAATGAGTGGATCCATGTCCATCGTTTCCGAGCCGTAACACCAACAAGGCGTAACCGTGAGGGAAAGCCCAATTCCAGCGCGGGCAAATTTCTCGGCGCAGGCAGCTGCTTCGGCCACGCCACCGATCGTGGTATCGGCGATGACACATTCCACTGGCGATCCGTTTGGATGGCGCAAATTCGTCGTCAGGAGTTCGGCAACCGCGCGCGCCATGGACATGGTCTGCTCTTCGAGCGATTCACGCACGCCCTGGCGACGCCCATCAATGGTGGGACGGATACCGATTTTCGGCAGAGAGCCGAGCCAGCGATTGGGACCAACAGTTGCAGACATGCTTACCTCCTGAGAATACGAACTTGACCACGCAATCTTTCAAAATCCTGCATCTTGAATTGACCGGCTCCGATCGTTAATGTGTTGGCAGTTCCGGCGGCAACACCACAAACAATGGATTCTTCAAATGAAAATCCATGAAGGACTCCATATGTGAGTCCAGCCAGCATACAATCTCCCGATCCAACCGCGCTTTTTGCTTCCACAATCGGGTTTCTTACAGAGAAGGTTTCTTGTCCCTTCGCAACAATCGCTCCACTGGCTCCGAGCGAGAGCAAAACATTTGTATCATATTTCTTCGAAATTTCGGCCGCCCCTTGAGAGAAATCAAAAAGTTCACCGGGGCCGAGTCCCAGAAGTACCCTGGCTTCCGCTTCATTGGGCTTGACGAAGAATGGACCCGCTTCCACTCCTTTGCGGAGAGCTTCTCCGCTCGTGTCGAGGAAGGTCAATACGTCTGCCTCCCTGGCGATCTCAATCACGCTGGCATAGAAATCAGAGGGGACGCCCGTAGGCAAACTCCCTGAGAGAGTTAACGCTTTATATTTTCCGATGACTTTTCGAATATGGTCTCGCAACTCTTCTACTTTTTCAGCAGGAACAGGCTCCCCCCTCTCGTAAATTTCCGTCATCGTTTTGTTTTCACGATCCAAAATCGATGTGCAGGTTCGTGATTCAAAATCCGTATGAATGAAATCAGTCTGTATACCCTCCTGATGCAACTCTTTTTCAATGAATTGACCGGCGAATCCCCCAACCCATCCAGATACTACCGGAATTTCCTTCAACGTTTTAAGCGCCCGAGCAACGTTGCAGCCCTTCCCGCCTGCCAGCGCGATCACAGATTCAGGGCGGTGGATCTTATCGATCTCAAACGAAGAAACCACGATGGTCTTATCGATGGCAGCATTTGGATTCAGACAAAGGATCATAGCCGGCTAACTACGCCTTCCCGGACGCGCCAAAGAACCGGATCCGCTCGCGCACGATTTCCATCTGGGCAGTCCGCCCGGGAACCAAATACTTGCGCGGGTCAACCACCTCACTATTCTGATTGAGAACCTCGCGGATCGCCTCGGTGAACGCCTGGTTCAACTGAGTCGCCACATTGACCTTGCTCAATCCCATGCCAATGCCTTGCTTAATATCGTTATCAGATACTCCGGATGATCCATGCAATACCAGCGGGATAGACACACGGCTCCGAATCGCGGCAAGACATTCCAAGTCGATGGAAATTTGCTTCGTCTTGAGACCGTGCACCGAGCCCAACGCAACAGCAAGTGTATCGATTCCTGTTGCCTCTACAAATTGAGCTGCCTCATCCGGCTGGGTGAGGGCGATGGTGGTTTCGTCAAATTCCTTTCCGTCCGGTTTCGGCACTTCGCCGACTTCAGCCTCCATGCAGACTCCAACCGAATGCGCAGCTTCACAAAGACGCTTTGTGATGGATATGTTTTCTTCGAACGAGTATCCGTCACCATCGAACATGACGGAAGTAAAGTCCAAAGCAATGGCTTGCAGCACTTCCCTTTCCGTGCCGTGATCCAAATGCAAAGCGATCGGCACAGTCACGTTGTTGGCCGCGGCCTTCCCGATGGCGGCAATATATTTGAGCCCATGGATCTCGTTGCCGCTACCGATATACGTCAACGCCCGATGACTGACCTGGATGATCGCGGGCGCCTCTTCCGCCTGAGCAGCCAGGACAATCGCCTGGGCCTGTTCCAAAGTATTTGCATTGAAAGCGCCCACCGCCCAGCCTTCCTGCCGAGCCTGACGAATCCAGGGTAATATATTTTGGAGAGTCATGCTGCTTCCTCAGGGTTCAGGATGATTTTCTGGTGAGCAAGTTGATGCGTACCAATTTTTTCAAAAATCTCAGGCGCTTTTGAAAGTGGAAAGCGGTGAGAGATGAGCGTGTCCATATCCAGGCTGCCGTCTGAGAGTGCCGTAATGGTTTCCGTCCATTCGCGTCCGGGAAAAGGCGCTGAATAAGACATGAAGCAACCAATGAGACTGATCTCTCGCCGCATCATATTTTCAATAAATGTCAGTGGCAGGCTCTTGTCCAGAGGCTGGTTCCCTGCCAGGACAACTTTGCCGCGTGGACGTGTGACTGACAGAGTCTGCTCCAGCACTTGTGGGACACCAGTTGCCTCCAGGGTAAGGTCAGCGCCATCACCGAGCAATTTTTGCACTTCTTTGATCACATCCACTTTC
>DASTJG010000538.1:0-4719 GCA_035716785.1 Anaerolineales bacterium | reverse complement strand
GGAATTACATTTGTCTACGTGACCCATGACCAGGAAGAGGCAATGACCATGTCCGACCGGATCGCGGTCATGAGCAAGGGTAAGGTTCAGCAAATGGGTACGCCAGTGGAGATTTACGAACGTCCGGCAAATCGCTTCGTTGCGGATTTTATCGGCGAGTCGAATTTTCTCGAAGGCAAGATCAAATCCCTGTCGAAGGATGAAGCGGTGGTACATGTCCCTGATCTGAATGCAGAACTGACCGGTCTTCCCGTATCTGACGGCCTGGTCAATGGTGAAGAGATCGTTGTTTCCATTCGTCCGGAAAAGATCCATATCACCCGAAAAGAATTGACGGGCCCAAACTTTTTCCAGGGCAAAGTGACCAATACGGTTTACATCGGGACAGATACACACGTCTATCTGGATGTGTGCAACGCAAAACTGACGATCTATGAGCAGAATCGTATCTCGCGGCTCGACCCGGGATCGTTCTACACGATTGGGCAGGAAGTGATCCTGTTCCTGCCGCCTGAAAATACTCTTGTCTTGAAAAAGAGTTAGCCATGCTAAAAAAACTCCGCGAAAACAAATCGATGCAGGGTACATTGCTGGCATTGCCCACTACAGCATGGCTATTTATATTGTTGATTGTTCCTTTGTTGCTAACGTTGGTGATTAGCTTTGGCAGGCGTAGTCCGGATGGCAATGTGATCTTCACTTTTACACTGGATAACTACATCCGCCTGATGGGGTACCACACAGATTGTCCAGATGGTCAGGCACTTTGCTTTGACCCACTTTATGCCACCATCCTGTGGCGCTCGCTGGCCCTGGCATTCAATACAACGGTGCTGGTGATCCTGCTCGGATATCCGCTCGCGTATTTCATCGCGCGGGCGCATCCCCAGAAACGGAATTTGTACCTGTTCATGGTACTGATCCCGTTATGGACGAACTTCGTGATCCGTGTCTACGCCTGGATGATGCTCTTGCGCAAGGAAGGCGGGATCAATATTGTTCTGGGGTGGTTTGCAAACCTGCTGCATATCCCGTTCCAGCCGCTTGAGATGCTGTACACGCCGGGTGCAGTGCTGGTGGGAATGGTGTATGAATTTTTGCCATTCATGATCCTGCCGATCTTCACCTCGCTGGAAAAAATCGACAATTCCCTTTACGAAGCCGCAGCGGACCTGGGCGCAAATGCGCTCAAGACGCTCTGGCGTATAACGCTGCCGTTGTCCATGCCCGGGGTGGTGGCCGGGACGATCCTGGTTTTCATCCCGGTGATGGGAACGTTCATCGTCTCGGATATTCTCGGCGGCCGGCAGGTGATCCTGGTTGGTAATCTGATCCAAAGGCAATTCCTCGACGCGCGCGACCCGACGTTCGGCTCGGCTGCCTCGCTGATCCTCATGGTGATGACCCTGATCGTTACATATTTCTATACACGTCGATTCGGCTTTGGAGAGGAGATCGTTGCCGTATGACCCCGCATTTTACGATCTTAACCGCTAATGAAAAATGCGGGGTGATCCCGCACCCTACACCTGAAGTTGAAATGGAAGGTGCGGGATGAACCCGTTTCGCCGTTCGCCTCTCATCATTATTGCTACGGTATTGGTGTATATCTTTTTATATGCGCCGATCATTGGTTTGATCTTGTATTCCTTCAACGCTTCCCGTACCAACGTCAAATTTGAAGGTTTCATTCCTGATTTCAGCGAACGTGTGGTGATGGATGGCAGCCTGGTCAAATCCAGCCCATGTGGACCCTTTCACTGGTATTGTGACCTTGCGAAGAACGATGACGTGCTCGAAGCTGCCGGCAACACGTTGAAGATTGCCATTACCGCGACCCTTGTCTCTACCATCATCGGAACGATGGCTGCGCTGGCGCTGCAGCGCTATGACTTCAAGATGAAGCCGTTTTCCCAGATGTCCCTCTACATCCCGATCGTCATCCCGGAGATCGTGATGGGGATCGGCGCGTTGACGTTGTTCAGTCAGTTGTTTCATTTCCTGAATACCACACTGAACCTGTCGGGCGACGCGCGCCTTTCGCTCGGTATTGTGACTGTAACGGTAAGCCATATTGCGTTTATGATCCCTTTTGTCACTCTGGTGGTGCAGGCGCGTCTGCAGGGCTTCGACAAATCGTTCGAAGAAGCTGCCATGGATCTGGGCGCGAACGAATGGATCACATTCCGCCGTATCACGTTTCCGATGATCCTGCCGGGTGTGCTTTCGGGTGCCCTGTTGGCATTTACGCTTTCCCTCGATGACTTCGTGATCACGTTCTTCACGAACGGACCGGGTTCAACCACCCTGCCCATCTACGTTTATGGACTGTTGCGGCGCATCATCACGCCGCAGGTCAACGCTCTGTCATCGGTATGGATTTTGGTCGTATTCATTGCAGTGCTATTATTGCAGCTGATCCAGAATCGAACCGAAAAAGCATAACCATTCATCATTGCTGCACGCCAGAAAGGAAATATCCGGGTATTCCGCGGACATCCGCGTTGCCAATTAGTTTTTCATTTCCAAAGGAGGAAGAGATGTGTAAGTCAAAACTGTATAGTTTGCTGGCATTGCTTGTCGCCACAAGTATGATGCTGGCAGCCTGCGGTGGGGGAACAGCAGAAGCTCCTGCAACCGAACCAGGCCCAAGTGGGGGAGAAGCGAAGGTTACGTCCAGTGGTTTTGAGTGTCCCGAGCCAAACCCACGCATGGAGGTGACCTCCACCGAGTTGAATCTATTTGTGTGGACGGAGTACTTCCCACAGGACATGCTGGATTGTTTTGAGCTGGTCTATGGCATCCAGTTAAATCGCGACGAATATTCCAGCAATGAGGAAATGTATGCCAAGCTTTCTGCGGGGGGAGCAGCCTACGACCTGGCCCAGCCGACCGACTACATCATCGGTTTGATGATTCGCCAGGAGCTGCTGGAGAAATTGGATCACTCCAAATTGCCGAACATAAAGAACTTCGATGAAGGCTGGATGAACAAATCGTTCGATCCAGGGAATGTATACACTGTGCCCTATTTGGCGGGCACTGACGCGCTCGTGGTCAATACCGATGCGGTGGAGAATGTTCCACAGTCGTGGGCTGATTTATGGAAGCCGGAATATGCCGGGCGGATGATCGCCCTTGATGATTCGCGCGTTCTGATCGGCGCTGCCCTGCTCACGCTGGGTTATGATGTCAATACCACGGATCCCGATCAGCTCGAAGAAGCCAAAGTCAAACTTGCGAAACTCGTCCCGAACATCAAGGTCTTCGATAGTGACAGCCCCAAGACCGCTCTCATCGCGGGCGATGTGGATCTGGGGATCACCTGGACATTCGAGGCGCTGGCGGCACAGCAGGAAAACCCTGCTATCGAATACATCTATCCAACAGAAGGCGCGATCCTCTGGCAGGATAACTGGGTCATGCTCAAAGACGCCTCCCACGCCGACGCAGCGTATGCCTGGCTGAATTACATCGCGCAGGGTGATGTCTTCTGGTTGACCCTGCGTGACTACACCTATATCAATCCCAATAAAGCAGCCTTGGACTATGCCAAGGAAAACCAACCTGATATTTACAAAGCATACATCGACTCGCCGATCACAAACCCTCCCCCTGAAGCGATCGCGAATGGTCATGGCATCGAGGACGTGGGGGATGCAACCCCGCTATATGATGCGATTTGGGTCGAGGTCAAGGGGCAGTAAGCTAAACCAAAAGCATGAAAGCAAAATTCCCGATTGTGAAAGCAATCGGGAATTTTCGTATAGGCACACAGACTATGCCTATTATCAAGTCTCGTTTTGTTTGAAAATGAATTACAAAAGGTGTTATTGTGCAAAATCAACAAAAGATGATTGACTTTACTACATAATCGTTATAGAATATAGCTGTGGAACAATTTAACAGCATTCCGCAACCCCCGGCCCTGGATGATACTGACCTACGAATCATTGAGGCACTCCGCAAGGATGGTCGCGTTGCGTTTGCCCAGATCGCCGAGCAGCTTGGGGTCTCACCCGGCATGATCCGCCAACGCTACAACCGGCTTGTCGAAGAAGGGTTTCTCAAGGTTGTGGCGATCACCAATCCTCTGCGCATGGGCTACAGGACGATGGCGATGATCGGCATCCGCGCGGAGGGCAGCAGGCTCCTTGAAGTTGCAGAAAAAATCTCGAAGCTCGATGAAGTCATTTACATGATCATTTCCAGTGGCCGCTTCGATATTTTCGCCGAAGTGGTTTGTCGGGATCATGAAGACCTGCTGCGCTTTATCACGGAAAAACTTTCGACAATTGAAGGTGTGCGCGAATCAGAATCATTTATGCACTTGAAGATCATTAAGGAAATCTATTTTTAGGAATTCCGCCTCGCGCCGGACCCTGGGCCGGCCGCGGCACACCTGCCACCTGCCCCGCACAGATCAATCATGCGGGGTGCGCGGGCGGTGCCAGGGAAAAACTTGTCTGCCCCCGCAACATGACGGGTGGTGGAGCCAATTGAAAGGAGTTTATGAAAGTTCTACTCGTGGGGGTGGGGGGAGTAGGGGAAGCCATTGCGGCGATCGCGAAATCACGTCCGTGGATGGAATTGATGGTGCTTGCCGATTACAACCTCAAGCGCTGTGAGGAAGTGCAAAAGAAACTTGCGGACTCAAAACGGTTTCCAATTGAATCCATTGATGCCAGCCGGCAGGAGGATATCGAAGCGCTGGCAAAG
>DASTJG010000537.1:0-6215 GCA_035716785.1 Anaerolineales bacterium | reverse complement strand
CGCCTCGGTCATCCCGACGCCGAACTTCTGGGTGATGTAGAGGGCGAAGAAGGGGAACAGCAAGGTGCTGCCGATGGAATCGATAAAGAGTGTGACGACAACGATCCAGAACAGAGGGGGAAATTCGGCGTACGTTGTCTTGAGTCGGGTGAGCATATGCCTGCCTGTAAAATAAAAATGCCTGCCCTGTTGCAGTCTCTGTGGATGATAACGTATAAAGAGGGAAGAATCAAAACCCCGCCTGATGGCGGGGCTTTGTCTATGTGTGGATTGCACGAGATCAACTCCAACTCATGGCAGCGATTTCTGCCGGATGTCCATAAAGCTGTGAGCGGACGGTTTCAATCTGTTCTCTACTCAGGATCGCAATCCCATTTTGCTGGCACAGGATGTGCATCTGCTGACCAAGCGCAAAGGATTCCTGAAACACGGCCATGACCATTTCTGAGTCGTCGTCGGCGGCGATGCGATTGATGGATAGTGTTTTGCAGTCTGTGCATTCGTGGACGAGCATTAGCTCGCCGTGTGACTCACGCTGATACTTGTTCCTGCCTCTTTTCATGGTCAGCCCGATGGGTTTCATCGGCGCCTTGCACGCGGACAAACGATCGCCCGCAGCGAACAGATCCAGGTGACAGGACCACAGGCAGTAGGGACAGTGATTGCGATTGTTGACACCGGAGAGCAGGTGCGCGCTCGACACCAGGGCGTGACAGTGAGCACAGCGGAAGTCTCCAAAGGATGCGAGGCGGGTTCTCATAGCTCACCTCGCAGGTTCATATAACTTTGATAACGGTAGGGGCTGATCGTGCCTGTCGTCACCGCTTTGCGAATCGCACAGCCGGGTTCCCGGTCATGCTGGCAGCTCAAACCAAACTTGCATTGACCGACGTACTCTGCCATCTCCGGGAACAGGTAAGCCAATTCTTCAGCAGGAATATCCCATAGACCGAACTCGCGGATGCCAGGTGTATCCACCAGCCTGCCGTCGAAGTCCAGTTCGAACATTTCCAGGTGAGTCGTCGTATGACGTCCCTTGCCGAGCTCGCCCTGGCTGACCGCTTTGACGCGCAATCCCAGCCCGGGCTGGATGGCATTCAACAGGGATGTCTTCCCGACGCCGGACTTGCCAACCAGCACCGACTGCTTTCCTTGCAATACCTGTTTAAGTTCTTCGACTCCTTCGCCGGTCGTTGCGCTGACCAGGAGCACCGGGTACCCAATGTGGCGATAGACCTCGATCTCTTCGTCGAACTCAGGATTCTTCCAGGCCAGGTCGAGCTTATTGATCACGATCAGCGCTGGGATGTCCGCGGCTTCGGCGGAGACCAGGTAGCGGTCGAGGAGCCCCCACTTGGGGGTTGGGTTTGCAATCGCAAAGACGGGCACGATCAGGTCCGCGTTTGCGACGATGACTTGTTCGAAGACGCGTTGACCGGGTACCGGCGCAGGGCGCGAGAGTTTCGAGTCCCGTGGCAGAATCTCGATAAGCATCCCGCGACCTTCCCCTGCCTCCACATAGCGGACGCGGTCACCGATCGCGACAGGGTCCACGTGGTCGATCTCGCGCACTTCCTGCACTCTGTGGCGCAGGGAGGTCGGATCGGCCGTGGGGAAGATCAGTTGTTTATGGATCAGCGACGAGAGCACGCAATCGAGTTCTCGCCCGTGGGTACGGACAGTGTAATGTCCGAGTGTTTTTCGAAAGACGACACCGATGTCGTCTTGGTCGTTCGTATTCATTGTCAGGGTTTCCTGTAAATGTGCTCCTCAGCAGGAGCACACGATTGTTATAAAAAAGAATTTCCGATAACTGTCCGGTTTGATCTGCGCGGGCAGGGAGTTGTGCCTGAATGTGAATCACTTGGGCTACTTGTGCTAACATAAAATTTTTCCTTTCTATTTCGAAGTTTTATGTCACTCTGAGGGAGTGGCGTTTTGTCGCCACGACCGAAGAGTCTCGAATTTGTTACCAGAGACCCTTTGCTAACGCTCAGGGTGACATTGGGTTTAAAACAAAACCAGCCACAGAAAACTCCGTGGCTGGTGGGGGATCGAACAAACGTCTTTGCGGTGACGATGCAAGCGAATAGGACGCGGCTGGCTCGATTAAATAAAAACGCCACGGACATGGGAACGTCCGTGGCAGTTGTGAAGTTGAATCAAACGATCTGGCTTAACTGCTGTGCAGAGACGCGCCCACAGGGGTATCGCAAACAATGACCGATGCTGAATTAAACATAAAACGCGGCGCGTCTCCTTTCTTTGAAATGAATTACGGGCGGTAGTTTACCAGTGGGAGAAAGCAATGTCAAGGGAGGTTAGGCTCGCGTCGCCGTCCGCGGCGACGATTAATAAAATGCCAGCGCCGAGGACGGCGCTGGAGCGTAAATTAAACTGCCATACTTCTCGGATCCCCTGCCAGCCCAAACAGGGAAGCCATGCCCTGCACAGCCAGGCTGCCTCCATAAACGACCATGTGGAATTCCAGATCACCTGTCACAAGCGCGACGTGGAACGTCCAGACGACGGTCGCCGCGCCGAGCGCCACGAGGAACAGGCTGCACAACGGGATCAGTCCAGCGCGGACCGGGCGCGCACTTCCCAGCCAGGTGATTACCCCGATGATGATCACAGTCATCGCGGCCGCAATTTTTGTGAATGACCACCATAACTCGGCATGACGAAACTGAGTGAGTGGAAAACTGGCTGCAAGCATCAGCCCCGCCAACAACGTGTTGACCAATGCCAGAAAGATCGAGATGGTTTTCATCCGGACACCTCCTTCAGGTGCCTTCAGCATAGACACGCGGGGCTGTCAGAGTCTACAAAAAGACTCTCAATCCCTGCAAAATGCTGGCGAAATGCGTACCCCTCTCCCATTCGCGCTGAGCGGAGCGTCAGCGAAGACGAAGCGGGAGAGGGGTTAGGGGAAACTAAACTTATTGAAGACTGACCAGATACTGATAAAGTGCCGAAAGCTCCACATCATCCAGACGGCCGGTGGATCTCCACGGCATGATTGTCGCGTTGATTTCACGCCCGCTCGGGTCTATGCCTGTGCGCAGGGTAGTGATGAACTCCTCTTCCGTCCAGTTCTTGACCAGGCGCAGGCTGGGGCCCTTAGGACCGATCGAGCTGGTGCCGCCGTTCAGGTCGTCGCCGTGGCAGCCCGTGCAATCCAGGAAGCTGATCATGAAATGGCCGTATTCCGGTGTAGCTTCTTTCTCAGGCGCCACGATCGGTTCCGTGACGAGCGGCCGGTTCGGGATGATGTTCGCGCCCATCATCATCAAACCCAAGAAACTTGGCTGGTCTGGCGGCAAAGGCGTTTCCTTCTCGACAGGTTCCTGGCTGCGCAGGAAGGCGATCAGGGCAAGCATATCTTCATCCGCAATGTAGCGGACGTTCGTCGCGGTCATGAAGACCAGGCGGTTTCCGTCCTTGTCCACGTTGTCGCGCAGGGCCCGGAAGATCTCGCCGTCGCTCCAATCCTTGAGCGGGCCCGCTGGCGTCAGATTGACCGAAGTAAACGAACCGAGAGTACCACCCACGTCCCTGCCAAGGTCCAGCCCGCCGGTCATGGGGAAGTCCGCGGTGGTGGAGTGGCATTCCACGCAGAATGCCGCCGCGAGATGTTGTCCGCGCGCGATCTGTTCGGGTGTGCCTTCCACCTGGATGTCCCTGACCGGATTCGCGGGCGGGTTGTAGTACTGGATCATGCCTTTCAGCCCGAGAGCGCCGATGAACAACGCCACCAGCATGAGCAGGCTGCTCAGGGTGGCGCCGATCCATTTCAGGAACGGATTGCGGGTCCTCCACGCCCGGCGGGTCAGCCATCCTAATAGGACGACCAGCCCGACGATCAACAGTAAGATCAAAAAATTGATACCCATAAAAATTCTCTCCTCTAAAGTTGTGGTTTCTTACAACGATTTCCGTTAACGATCTTTCCACGAAAAAAGTTCCTGCTGCGGCAGGAATCAAAAGTGGATGCTCATAAGAAATTCTCCTCCTATGGAATGATATACCGCTCTGGCAACAATATCTAAGACGTGCTCCTCCTGAAAAGGTAACAGGTTTCATTAACCTGTTTTTCCTATTCCCGGGCAGATTACAATCAGGCTCATCCAGTCATTTCAGGAGCCGCCATGAAAAAGAGATATCTGTATGCACTGCTGTTCGGGATCCCCAGTTTTTTCGTTTCCGGGATCGTTGCCCTGCTCGTTTTCGGCGGCTTGATGGGTATTCTCTGGTTGTTTGTCTTCGGCGATGATCCCTGGCCGGTTTCCCCTGATGGAGGACTATCCATCATACTTGTCGGTACCTTCCTGGCCTTATGGATCGCATCCATCATCGCTGGTTATACAGTTGGAAAAAGACTCGAAAACGATCCTGCCTTGAACTGGATTCATATTTTGATCTCAGGCGGGCTGACATTTCTGCTGATCCTCTTTATCGTTCTCCAGCAACTGAGCGTGGGAAATCTGGGACCGAAATCAGAAGGCACCCTCTGTCATGAGTTTTGTACACAGAAGGGATATTCCGCCAGTGGAACACCTCCAAGGGATTCTGGCGATCGGAGTTGTATTTGTTTGGATGATTTGGGGAACGAAGCTTTGAAGGTTCCGTTGGATAGCCTCGCCCCGGAGGCTCAAAAGTAATGGGAGATGGAATAAGAGTGATGTCCCCCAAACCACTCAGCCCTGCGCGATGGACTTGTTCCATAAACATACTCTGTTATCGAAAAAGAAAACCCCCGTTCCGAGGGGAACGAGGGCAATGATGTAATGGATTATTTTATTTTATGCTAACCGCGTTCGACGCGCGGCTTGGCAATATTGACCTTGAGCTTGTTCTCAGCCATGGCATAGTCATTGAACATGCTGATCGCCTTATCCGCCTCAGCCTGCGTGGGCATAGCCACAAAAGCGAAGCCCTTTGAAAGGCCTGTGCCCTTCTCCGTGGCGATATCCACCGAGGTGACAGTTCCGGCTTGCGCGAATAATGTCTTGATTTCATCCTGTGTGGTCGACTTATTCAGGTTTCCTACGTAAATTCGAGTTTCCATTCTATTACTGCTTTCTCCGGCACAGCCGGAAATAAAAATGACCGCAACCCTATAAGTGGGTCGGCGGCCAAAGGTACGACAGAGATCCAGTTATTTATTACGTATTCAGTGTAACACAGTTTCCGCCCACAGACGGGGCAATAAAATTCCCGCCTTTCCGCGCTGACATCGTACCCTTGGGTAGCTGAGGGCGTAGCCCGAAGTCGAAGCGGGAAGATTGCCCGAAGAGAGCTAAGGGAGAGGGGATAGGCGTGAGGGCGAAATCAAAACCCCGCCGGGAGGCGGGGAGGAGAAACCAGGTATGGGACTTTACTTCACTGGCTGGCTCGCTGGATCCTTTTTGCGGAAAACTTCCGTCCAATCCACTTTGGCAGTCAATTGCATCAGGATCGCCAGGGTGATGATGGCTCCGATGGTGATCACCAGACCGGTGTACCCTTCGAAGAAAAAGGCATACGAGAATAGTACCAGGAATATCAATTGTGCACCACTGACCCAAAGCGCAAAGCGACCTCCGGCGGCCCGATACAAGTAGGTTGCCACGAGCGCCATCGACACAATGGCTGCGGTAATAAAAGCGACTTCCAGCAGCATGTGATCCACGAGATAGGCAAATAGAATATGGAATGAAAAGAAGCTTGCACCCAGGAAGAAATAGTGCATGGGATGCAGATTTCGGTCTCGTACAGCTCCCAGCACGATCAGTGTTGTGAAAAAGAACAGGAGTGAAATGGGTGCAAAGTAACTCATGCGGCTGGCGAGCGGACCGGGATTGAGCTTCGTGGGCATTTGCACGCCGATATCGAAGTCAGAGACCAGGTTGTTAAATGTCCATTCCAGCGTCCACCCGTTCTTTGACGGTGTTTTGGCGGATGCGGAGATCGTCTGCGGTGGGAAATCGTATTCACCGAAGTCAGTGACAGCTTTCAGTGAAAAATTCCTGACCGTCGTGATGCCGTCTGAAAAGCTGTAGACCCAGCGATCCAGGCCGCGCGATTTGTAGGCAACGTGGATCGGTATTTCACCCCGGGCTGGGATATCGACGACGGCTTTAAGTCCTTCATAAGAGTTATCGGCATTCGCGGTAATATCCGTCTGGTCGACGCGGAACTCAAATCCGTCGTAGATCGTGCCGGAGGAGGGG
>DASTJG010000536.1:0-3253 GCA_035716785.1 Anaerolineales bacterium | reverse complement strand
GGCTCGGAGACAACCTGTGGAAGTGGCTGGGCTTGCCCTGCACCCATCCCGGCACGATCCATTTCGAGCAACATGAGACGTGCCTTCTGGTTGGCTGGATCCAGGACTAAGACGCGATTCAGAAGTTTGCGATTCATCTCGTGATTAGGGTCCGGGAGCATACGGAGCCGGGAAACCAGTTCGAGAATAGTTCTGACATCGTTGGGGTTTTTTTCGAGCGTCTTGATAATCCGTTTGGCTGCAAAGAAGTTTTGAATGGAGCTCATCGATGTTTCCTTTGACTGGGATTCTGTTGTATTTCCGACTGTATCGAAGTCTAGACGACAATTCCAGTGACATTCATCATTTATTCCCGGTCCATGCCCCGCTCCCAACTTTTTTGTGAGGTGTTTAGACAGCGCGTGGTCTTTAGAAAAACACCCCGAGTCGGGCGATCAGCCACGGCTCGGGGTGGAAACGGAGATGCAGAGATTGCCTATATCTTCCCTGCAGCCTTTGCGCGGTCCAGCACTTTTTGGGCGTTCTTCAACAGGGGCATGTCGATCATTTTGCCATCCAGCGCAAAGGCACCCTTGCCCTCTTTCTGGGAGGTGGAAAACGCCCGGACGACGCGTTGCGCGTATTCAATCGCTTCATCGGAAGGTGTGAACGCCGCCTGCACCGCCTCGACCTGGTTCGGGTGGATGATCTGCTTCCCGCTGAAACCGAGCCTGGCTCCCTGCTCCGCCTCCGCGCGCAGGCCCTCGACATCCCGGAAATCGATGTAGACCATGTCGATCGCCTGGAGCTCATGTGCCGCGCAGGCTGTGACTACCGCCGAGCGCGCGTACAACACCTCCATGGCTTCTGTTGTGCGTGTGGCGCCGATCGAGGCGGCGAAATCCTCGGCGCCAAAGATGATCGCTTCGAGGCGTTTGTCCGCCCCGGCAATGTCCCTGAGGTTCAGGATCCCTTTGGCGGTCTCCACGCCAACCAGCATGCGGATGCTGCCAATATCCATCTTGCTCGAAAGCTCGTACATCTCGATATATTCGCTGATCGAGCGCACCTGCTCGGCGGTCTCCACTTTGGGGACGACGATGGCGTCCGGGTTGGTTGCCACCGCCGCGGCGAGGTCGAATTTCTCGAAGCCTGAGCCGAAGCTGTTGATGCGGATGCAGCGCTCCGAGCTGCCGAACTCCAGGTCCTTCATCGCCTGCGCAATGACCGCCCGTGCATCGGCTTTGCGGGTGATCGCCACGCCGTCCTCCATATCCATGCAAATACAGTCTGCGCCAAGGGTCGCAGCTTTTTCGATCTTGCGCCGGTCATCGCCGGGCATGTAGAGAAGTGCACGCCGGGAATGCATAGGTTTCCTCCATGTCATTGCGAGGCACACTTAAGTAGCCTGCAGACGTATTCTGATACGAAAACGTGAGATTGCCATGCGGCTCGCAAAGACAAATTGTTATTTCGATTTCCTCAAAAACATCGCTGTTCTTTCGAATTCCACCACAATTGTTCCGTCTGGCTTTCTGCCGGTGCATTTGATCCGCACGATGCCGGCGCTGGGTCTTGACTTCGACTCACGCTTCTCGATAATCTCGCTTTCGGCATAGATCGTATCACCGTGAAAAACGGGATGGGGATGGATGACTTTATCGTACCCCAGATTCGCCACAATCGTACCTTCGGTGAGCTCGGCGACGGTGAGACCGACGACCAGCCCGAACGTGAATACGCCGTTGACCAGTCTCTGCCCAAACTCCGTCCTGGAGGCGAAGTCCTCGTTGACGTGCAACGGCTGGGTATTCATCGTCAGGGCTGAGAAAAGCACGTTGTCCATCTCGGTGACAGTGCGGCCGCCGTGCTTGAATTTCATGCCGACTTCCAGTTCATCGAAATATTTTCCCGGCATACTGATTCCTTTCCCTTCACAACGAAGGCACAGAGCTTCTTACCGCGAAGAACGCCAGATATCTAACCAGGCTCCGCGCCCTTTGCGGTTAATTTCCTTCCATCTCAATCAACGCCTGCTCTCGTTCCACCGTCTGTCCCTGGCTCACAAATACGTTTTTCACGACACCATCTTGCAAGGCGTGGATGCGGATTTCCATCTTCATGGCTTCGAGGACCAGGAGTGTCTGTCCCTTCGTCACCCGATCGCCTTCGTTGACGTTCACCGCGCGGACCTGACCGGGCATCGGCGCAATCAGCTCGCCCGCGGCATGATGATGCCCATGCCTGCCCTGGCGCGCGCCGGTCGATTTGGTGAGCACAACCGTCTGGCCACTGATGGTTACCCAGCGCCTGGTGTTATCAGAGGAAACGTAAGCCGTTACGCGCTTGCCATCGATGAGCAGATCGAGCTTTCCATCTTCTGAATGAAGAACCTCGGCCTGAATCGTTTGATCATCCAGGGTCAATGTAAATGTTTTGCCACTGGATGAAATATCAAACGCAGTGTCGTTGAAGGTCAGTCTCATTCGTTACGAAACCCGCTTGCCACTTTCCAGGGACTGTAAGGATCACTTGAATCGACAGTTGACGGTGGAGGATTGACGATTGTTAAACCGGCTATTGCCGCGGCGATGATATGGGGTGCAGGAACTTGTGCCTGCCTATTAAACGGCAAGCCGTTCGACTCCATAGTATTCTCCACCCAGCGCGTGGAGACGTTTCCAGCATCAAAATCAGGGTGGGAGAGGACGGATTGCATGAAATCGATATTGGTCACCACGCCGTGCACAATGAAATCCCTCAGCGCAGCCTGCATACGCTGTATGGCAGCCTCTCGATTCTCTGCCTGGACGATCAGCTTTGCCAGCAATGGGTCATAGAAATGTGTTATCTCGTCGCCAGCCGCAAACCCGGAGTCGACGCGGATGCCGGGTCCGCGCGGCTCGATGTATTGCAGCAGCTTTCCGGTGCTGGGCAGGAACCCCATGGAGGGATCCTCAGCATAGACGCGGCACTCGATGGCGTGTCCGCGCTGGGTGATGTGCGACTGCACAATCGGGAAACGCTCTCCCGCCGCGGCGCGGATCTGCCAGTGGACCAGATCGATCCCCGTCACAAGCTCGGTGATGGGATGCTCCACCTGCAGCCGGGTATTCATTTCCAGGAAATAAAATTTCAATGTGTCCGGATCGACGATAAATTCAACGGTCCCGGCATTGTAGTAGCCCACGGCCTTTGCCGCCGCGACCGCCGCTCGCCCCATCGCCTCACGTAGCTCGGGAGTCAGCAACGGGGAGGGCGTCTCTTCGATGAT
>DASTJG010000535.1:0-3043 GCA_035716785.1 Anaerolineales bacterium | reverse complement strand
ATTAATTCTTCAAAGGAGGCACGCCGTCGTGTATCTTCCGTCCCTTCGCCTAACTCGGTCAGCCGCAGGAAGATGTTGCGTGCAATGTCGTGCTCAGCAGGAGAAAACTTCTCATATACGCTTTCCGCCGTATGGGCAATGGCGCCGCGCACCCCTCCCGAATCCGAGTATCCTTTGAGGGTGAGAGTGTGCCCCGCCCGTCGCTTCCATGTTTCAAGCAGTGCATGGGAAAGGAGCGGCAGGGCGCCCGGCTCGTCACCCACATCCCGCAGGATCAAATCCACCAGGCCGGGCTCAAATGCCCAGTGTGCACGCTTTGCAGGTTCCTCGATGGCACGCCGCAATTCTTCAACCGTCATCGGGCCAATATATTCCTGCTGCTTGGCCACCGCGTCGCGCAGTTCAGGATATTGCGCCAGATGCGCGTAAAAGTCCGCACGCAGGGTCATGATGAGCGTGATCCGGCTGTCCCCTTGATCCCCTTTTACAGGGGAAACGGTCGCAAGCAAATTATCAATGAATGCTTCGCGTTCAAACTCGTCGTGGCAGAGTGTGAACAATTCTTCAAACTGATCCAGGATAAGCAGTGTATGCCGCTTCGGATATTGACGTGCCAGAAAGAGCGTCAGACTGCGCGGGTCCTGCATCAGATCGTCCATGAGAGCAGCCGCGGCCGTGACCGACTCTGAATCGCGGGTGAGCTCGGTTGCCAGCGCTTCGAGTGGATGCACCGTAGGTGTAATGATATGGACCCGCCAATCAGAGCTGCCATCCGGTGGTTTTACCCCACCCATGAGCACCTCTCCTTTTTTGAGGGCAGGAATTAACCCGGCGCGCACCAGGGACGATTTTCCGCTGCCCGAGGCGCCGATGATCACCGACAGAAATTGCGCCCCGTGCAACCGGTCGATCAACTTCGCAGTGAGCAGCTCGCGCCCAAAGAATAGATCTGAATCCACTTCATCAAAATATTGCAAGCCCTTAAACGGTGCTTCGCCCGGCGTGGGCGCTTCGGCGCCAGTAAACTTGGTCCGCAGTGGGGGGAAGTCGTCCGGAAGATCTTCCATGATCAACTGATAAATCGGTGTGGGGTATTTCAAATCCTTGAGGCGGTGTTCGCCCAGATCACGAAGCGTAATATCCTTCGGTAAATCACGCATCACTAATGCGCGCGTGGTTTGCGAGATCAGCACCTGCCCGCCGTACGCCGAGTCACCGATACGGGCCGCACGATGCACATCCATTCCCACGTAGCCTGTGGAGGCGATCAACGGTTCGCCCGTATGAAGCCCCATTCGTACCCGCACAGTTTCGCCAGGAGGCCATGCATGACTGGCGAGGGCGTGCTGGGCTTCTGCCGCACACTGGACTGCGTCGAGCGCACGACTAAATGTGACAAAGAAGGCGTCGCCCTGTGTATCTACTTCATGCCCATTCCAATTCCGGATGGCCGTCCGCAGAATCCCATGATGCTCTTCCAGCACCGCAGCATAGCGATCCCCCAGTTGATCGAGCAGGCTGGTGGATTCTTCGATGTCAGTAAAGAGAAAGGTTATCGTACCGGAGGGCGGTACGGTGACTGCACGCGGAGAGACACGTGACCCTTTGAGCAGTCCATCATAGAGAGCACGGGTTTCTGCAGAAGGATCGAGCCCGAACTGTTCACTCAGTTCAGTCATACACCGTTGATAGATGGAACTGACTTTCGCCATATCGCCGCGCGATCCATAGGCAAGCATGAGCGCACGATAGGCGGGTTCAAGGGTGGTGCCAAGTGCAAGCCAGCGCTCGGCTTGTTCCAACACAGCCGTCCAGCGTTCTTCACGGACAAGCTGCTCCAGGAGTTTTTCCATTTTAGCTTCAAAGACCCTCTGAATACGTTCACGCTCCAGTACCACCCAATCCTCGTAGAAACCCGGCAGGAGTTCTCCCTGATAAAGAGCGAGATTGGAAGTGAGGGATTCGAGATCAGCATCCGGTCTTTCCATCTGCGCGGCATCGAGCCAGTATTCCGCCTTGCGATTAAAGGTAATGGCCAATTCTTCAGCAAGTAGATAGTCGCTTGCGTTGGTTTGTTGCGCCGAGATCGCTTTGCGGATACGCCACAACTCCTGCCGCAGGTTCCTGCGTGCGTTTTCATCGGAAATATCGGGCCAGAAGATACCCCCAAGTTTTTCGCGCCGATGAGGAGTCCCCGCAGTTAATACGAGATACGCAAAGAGAGATTGTCCAGCCCGCGACGAAATGACCACGCGCTTTCCGTCGACGCGGACATCAAATTGTCCAAGTAGTCGAATTTGAAGCATTGTTTCCTCCTTCGAGGAAGATATTCAGCTTATGAATGATGGGGGTGGCGAAAGAAATGAGTATAACACCTTTCATGACAATACTTTAGCATTACGCCGTCTTTTTTGCATCTAAGACAAAGTCGATCCAAAAAAGATGAAAAAAAGATGGTCTCATGCCACCATGTGGACAGGAATTGGGACCGCCTGAGCGTCCCAACATAGCAAGAGGAGAAAAAATGTCTACCAATCGTTTCTTTACGGTTTTGATTGCATTGGTCCTGGTCACGTTGATGGCGCTGGCACCGCAAGCCACGGCCTTCGCTGGCCAGTCAGTGGATCCGGCAACGCTCAATCCGCCGATCCCACCTGAATTCAACCCTGAATGCCAGGCGGTTGGGTTCGGCACTCTCTGTAGCGTCGATTTCGTGGAAATCCAGGGGCCGGATGCATCAGGCATCATCTGTGGCACTGGAGCCAGTAGCTTTGACGTCGTCGTGAGTGATACGCGGACCGTTACCGGTCAACGTTACTATGACGAAAATGGGGACCTGACCCAGCGCCATTTCCGGCAGGTTCTGGTGGGAACCTTCATCAATCCGCTGACGGGAGCTTCACTGGACTATGCCGAGAGCACAACCATCATCCACGATCTTACTGTTCCTGGTGATTTGAGTACCGGTACTGAAAACTTTACGGGATCAATCAGGTTGTCCCTGCCACAGGGCGGCACCGTGCTGATCGATGCCGGGAAAGGT
>DASTJG010000534.1:0-4270 GCA_035716785.1 Anaerolineales bacterium | reverse complement strand
ATACGATTTCGCATGGCGCGCATCAGGTTCCAGGGGATCGCTGGATATTTTTCTTCAACATCTTCGGGAATTTGATTTGCTGCCTCGCCGATGATAATGAAATTCATCTCAATAGCCCGAATTGCTTTGGTATCCTCTTTGAAAGCTTCGTAGCTCATTCCACGTGTAAACTTCTGGATTTCGGAAATCGCATCCAGAATATCCTGAACTCGGTTACGCCAATCTCTAGGTGACTTGGATTGCTTCCCCCATGATATTTTTTCGAATAGCAGGTTTCAAACTATTAGGAGTACCCAGGTCAACCGGGCAGCCGAGTAATTCTTCCAGATAATCCTGCAGGGCGAACAAGCCAAAATACCCAACAGGACGGCTGAATTCCACCAGTAAATCCACATCGCTGGCAACGGTAGCCTCGTCTCGCGCTACGGAGCCAAACAGCAGTAATGACTTGACGCCGAATTGCCTTGCTAATTCAGCGTTTTTCTGTCTCAGAATTTTCAATACAACATCCTGCTTCATGGTGAATATTATACGTCAATCCAAATTTTGTCGCCCATCCAGCAGATCAGCTAAATAATCCATCAGCCCGCCCTGTTTCTCCGATTTTTCCGGCAGATCGCTCGCGACCGTTCCGTTCTGCCCGTTGATCAGCAGGAGGTGCATGCGCCCGTCGAAGGGGATCTCAGTCACCCAGACGGGAAGCAGATCGAGGCGAAAGGATTCGACAGCCATTTTGGCGGAGGAGATGGAAAGGAGTTCTACATCCAGAGGGATTAAGTTTGGCAACTCGTGCTTGTAACGAGTCACGGTCTGCGCACGCGCATCGAGTGATGCTTCTGCCATCGGAATGTCATAGACCTCGGCGGGCCAGTTGGCGAGATAACGCGGGTCATAGGGCATCACCGCTTTCAAGTCGAAGGTGGGGATCAGCTTCAGGAAAACGGCCGAAAGCTTGCGTGAGGCCGGGATGGGGATGTCATCGACCTGGACGGGAAAACTGCTGTTTACTCGAATTCTCACCGGTTTACCCGTGTGGGGCTGGAAAGGTTCAATTCGTTCTACTGCTTCGCCTGCGTAATCGATTTCTCCGCCCAGATCAAAGGTCCACAACGGGAGGTAGACGCCGCGCGGCAGTTCCACCTGCTTTTCGGGTTTGATCTCGTGTAACTCGACCCATTTGATCAGGTGTTGAATCGCACGTTTCTGGTTGAAGGCATGTGGGATAATCCCAGCGGGCGCGAGCAGTCCCTCTTCCGATTCCCAGTGAACGACATGCGGCGAGCTGCAATAAGCACATGTGGACGAGATCTCATTCGGCGGCAGGATGAACTCACAGCCGCAGCCTTCACAATGGAAGACCTGCTGATTGAGCGGCTTGCCGTGTCCGCGGGCAGTGGCCATGGCGATGATGAAATCCTTTTCCTCCGCGGTGCCAGGTTGGGCAGTGAACCGCTGATTGCGTGAACAATATTCACAATGCAGAGATTGTCCATCGGGCGCAAAGATCATCCGCCCGCCGCACTTCGGGCACACAAACCGCTCGGCATCCACCGTATGTAGACCTTCCGGGATAGGCGGCAAATGATCGGGGTCCACGATTTCATCCGCTTTGAGTTTGCCATCGAGGATGGCCAGCGCCCGCCGCGCCCGCGCGTGATGCAGGTCGTGGACAAGGCAATTCTCAAGTGCTTTGCGTTGTTCGACTCTGTCCTCGATCACCTGGCTCATCCAGAACCAGGCTTCGGCAAGCACCTCGTGATCGTTGCTGATGTAGACGGCGCGGTCCAGGTAACGCCGGGCGCTTTGCTTGTCCCCTGATTTGGCGTCGATGATCCCGCTTCGTAAGAGTTCCCTGCCGTAATCGCTGAACATGGAGTCTCCGATGCGTTTCGTCTGTGCCTGCGGCCCGCTCAGCGCGAGCGGGTTATGGCATCCGTCATTTTGGCCACGCGGACCATTTCCTTAACATCGTGCACGCGGATGATGTCCGCGCCGCGGGCGATGCCGACGGCGACCGTCGCGGCTGTGCCTTCCACGCGCTGGCCGGGAGGCACGTCCAGTGTAAAGCCGATAAATGATTTGCGGGATGGACCTAACAGGATTGGAAACCCCAGAGCGCGGATCTCGTCGAGCCGGTTGATCAGCTCGAGATTATGCTCCCGTGTCTTTCCAAAGCCGATGCCTGGGTCCAGGATAATGTGCGATTCTGCCACCCCGGCCTTGACCGCCAGTTCCACGCTGACGAGCAATTCCCGTTTCACATCTTCGATCAAATTCTCATACGCAGGACCGATATAGGCGTTGCCAAGCTGCGTGCGCACTTCCACGCTGGCGGGATTGCTGCGGTTGTGCATCAGGATCACAGGGACCTGCAAAGCCGCGGCAGCGGAAGCCAGTTGCGGGTCCGCGCGCAGCGCCCAGACATCGTTCAGGATGTGCACGCCTGCGTGGATCGCGGCTTCGGCAACCCTGGCTTTATAGGTGTCGATTGAAATCAATGCATCCGGGAATTCTTTGGCAATCGCCGAGATCACAGGAACGACGCGCTCCAACTCTTCCTCTGCATTGACAAGCTGGGAGCCGGGACGAGTGGACTCGCCCCCCACGTCAAGGATGTCTGCACCGTTGGAGAGAAAGTCTTTGGCTTGCTTGACTGCCGCTTTGACCGTATCGCCGCTGGTGAGAATTCCATCCCCGCTGAAACTATCCGGCGTGACATTGAGGATTCCCATCACATAAGTGCGGGAACCCCAATGAAGGGTGTGACTTCCAATTTGGAGCGAAGCCGACTTCATTTTTACTTGTCTACTTGTGTACGGCATACCCAATTGCAATATTTGCTTCGTCTACGGTCTTCGACGGACACTCAGACCTCCGATCAGCGCGAAGGCAATCTACGGTATCTGGTCCAAGGGACGCGCGAGCCAGGTTTCGGCTTCGTCCATATCTGTGAAGAGCTTCAGGGCGGAGGCGGTGCCGGACACAGCCCGCGCGGCAACGTCGCGGATGGCATTCGCAACATTTTCATCTGCAACCACAACTGCCACACGGATGTTACGTGCCGAAGGATCGCTGTTAGCTTCCACGGCCATGCGGATGGCTTTGTCGGGAATCTCTTTGACCGCGCGCAGGTCATACAGGTTGCGCGTGCGGCGGTCCACGCCAAGCAGGTGCTCCATCGCAAACTCACGCCACTCGTTGATGGTCGTGTCCGACAGATCGGTAAACGTTAACGTCATGCCGCCGTCAGCGCGGCGCACGACGGTAAAGCCAACTCCGGGTTTCGGAGTCCAGTTAAGCGGCTTGATCTTGTTCATGTCATTTCCTCCAGTAGGGTTGGACGTAACTTAATGGATCGATTCGATAAATGTATCGATTTCTTCCTGATCCCAGTTTTGCGGGGTGCCCATGATCATTAACATGGCCGTGCCATCCTTGCCCGGAAAGGTGGCGATCAATTGGCGCATCACCTCACCACCAGAATCTGATCCCTCGTAGATGAAAACTTCCGCTTCCTTGCCGCGGATGGTCACCGTCTTGGTTTCCACGAGTTTCATGGTGAAGCCGCGCTGCCCGGACTGTTGTTCGAAGGACTGCCGGATCTGTTGTTCCATCTGTTCCTGGTTGCCGCCAGCCTGGAACTGTGCCAGCATGATCATTGGCTTGCCTGGTGAGGATGGGTCCGTGATGACCACTGTCGAATAGACGAAGAAATCCATCGACATGGCTTCCTGATAGCCGGGCGGGAGTTCATAATCGGCGATTTCATGGGCAGCTTTTGCAGCGGACTCAGGATCGGTCTTCATCCCCTCCTGGACTTTCTGTCCAATGCGCGCGAAGAGGAAGATTGCCACACCCACCGCGCACAGACAGAATAACAGGGCGCCGCCCAGCCCGATCCATACCCATTTGTTGCTTTTCTTGTTTGCTTCCACGACAGTCATGATGTTTGTTCCTCCTATTCCTTGTTTCGGTTTTGGGCCGCCTGCAAAATCGCCGCGAGCGTGTCTTCCGCTTCGAGCCTGTTGATCGCAGGCAGAGGCAGGCCAAGGCGTTGATGGATCGTATTCAGGATCTGGATGGCAAGCGAGGCCCGGTGAGTCAACTGGTCGCGTCGCAGGAGGAAGTCCTCAATCAGGCCCAAATCGTTATTGGTCAGACGTTCGACGGGGAACCCATCCAGAGAGACCTTTGTCAATCCCTGTATCCCCAGATTAACCGTGCGCTTGACGGAAAGCGATTGGATGGAGATGGGGGCGCGATCCTGCAC
>DASTJG010000533.1:0-17253 GCA_035716785.1 Anaerolineales bacterium | reverse complement strand
GAAAACGATATTATTCTCGAATTCAAAAATGTGACCAAGAAATTTCCAGGCATCACCGCGTTGAACGATGTTTCGTTTTCCATTCGACGAGGAGAGATTCACGGGATTTGTGGTGAAAATGGAGCAGGCAAATCGACCCTGATGAAAATTCTCTCGGGTGTTTACCCCTGGGGGACCTACGAGGGCCAGGTCATTTATGAAGGCCGTGAATTGAAACTGGTCGACCGGGCAATTCATCAGGCCGCGCAGGAAGGGATTGCTATTGTCTACCAGGAATTGACCCTGGTGCCCAGCATCACGGTCGGTGAAAATATCTATTTGGGAAAAGAACCGGTGGAATTTGGAGTGATCAACTGGGATAAACTCTACGCCGATACCCAAAAGGTGCTGGAAAAATACCATCTGGATGTCACAGCCCGGGAGATCGTTCGTCATCTTGGGATGGGGAAGATGCAGATGACCGAAATCGCCAAGGCGCTCGCAGAGGATGCCAAGGTCCTGATCCTCGATGAACCGACCAGCGCGTTGTCTGAGGTAGAGATTGAACAGTTAATGGATATTCTCAGGGGACTCAAGCAGCACGGTGTGACTTGTATTTATATCAGTCACAAGCTGGATGAATTTTTCCAGATCACCGATTCGATTACCGTGTTGCGCGATGGCAAGAATGTTTTTACCAAACCGACCAAAGAATTGAACCTGGAGACTCTGGTCAGCAGCATGGTAGGGCGTGAAATGAAGGAACGCTTCCCGAAAGGGAACCGTAAGCCCGGCGAAGTGATCCTCGAAGTGGAAGACCTGCATGCCCTCGATCCCGGTGATCCGGACTATGAGATCGTCAAAGGTGTGACATTTAACCTGCGGCGCGGCGAGATCCTGGGGATCGCCGGTTTGATGGGCTCCGGCCGGACGGAACTGGTCACGACCCTGTTCGGGGAATATGGCAAGATCACCCGGGGCAAGATCAAGATGGATGGGCGCGAAATCACCGTCCGTAATTCGAAGGAAGCCATGCAGCATGGCATCAGCCTGGTGCCGGAGGATCGCAAGCGGCATGGACTGGTGCTGATCCAATCCATTTTGCGCAACATTTCCCTGGCGAACCTGGACCAGTTCTCCTCCCTGTTTCGTATTGACGATACTGCTGAACTAAAAGCCAGCACCGATTTTGCCAAAAGCCTGGCGATCAAAGCCTCCAATTTGAATGCCCAGGTCGATTCCCTTTCCGGCGGTAACCAGCAGAAGGTCGTGATTTCCAAATGGCTGATGTCAAATCCAAAAGTTCTCATTATGGATGACCCTACCCGTGGCATCGATGTAGGGACCAAGTATGAGATCTATAAGATCATGAACGACTTGAGCGAGAAAGGTATTGCAATTATTATGATCTCCAGCGAGCTGGAGGAAGTACTGGGTATGAGTGACCGAGTCATGGTCATGCATGAAGATCGATCCGTTGGCACGCTTGATATTTCTGAAGCAACAGAGGAAAAGATCATGGCGCTGGCCACTGGTGTAGCCTCCCAACCCATCCCTGAAAGGTGATCGTTATGAGCACAAGCACAACTACAGTCTCCACATCCAAGAATAACACTTCCGAGTTCGGGCAACAACTCCGTTCCAATTTACAGACCTATGCCCTCGTGATCGCCATGGTCGTGATCTGGTTACTCTTCTTTTTCCTGACCGAAGGAATCTATCTATCCCCTCAGAATTTTTCCAACTTGTTCCGCCAAATGACGATCACTGCGGTGCTGTCAGTGGGAATGGTACTCGTGATCGTTGCCGGACACATCGATCTCTCCGTGGGTAAGCTGGCTGGGTTCGTGTCGGTGATCGTGGCGTACTTACAGGCTTATACCTGGAACAAGTATTTGCCTGGTGCGTCTCCCTGGGTCACCACCAGTCTTTCTGTCCTGGCTGGTCTGGCGATTGGCACACTGTATGGCGTCCTGCACGGATATATCATCGGTTACCTGCGCGTCCCCGCCTTCATCGTGACCCTGGCAAGCATGTGGATCCTGAATGGCTTGATCCTCATCCGAACTGGCGGAAAGACGATTCCCGCCAACCAGCCGTTATTTTCATACATTGCCCAGGGATACCTGCCTCCTATCGGCGGCTGGATCGTGGCGGCCATCATCGCGGTACTTTTGTTCATGCTAATGTTCAATACCCGCCGGCGCAGAATCAAATATGGTTTTACTTTGGCTCCGCTCTATCAGGACGTGCTCAAGACGGCCCTGCTTGTGTTGGTGGTCATTGGCTATGTAGCGTATGTCAACGCGTACAGTGGAGTTCAAATCCCGGTGTTGTTGCTTGCGATTATTGCCGTGATCATTGCCTATGTCTCAAACAATACAAAATTTGGACGTTACACGTATGCCATCGGCGGCAATCGCGAAGCTGCCCGGCTTTCGGGTATTAGCATTCGCAACAACACCTTCGCGATCTTCGTGTTGATGGGTTTCCTGTGCGGTGTCTCCGGTGTCATCATGGCATCCTATGTTGGATATGGGACGATTGCAGCAGGCGGCGGTTATGAGCTCTTTGCGATTGCAGCCTGTATCCTGGGCGGAACGTCCACCCTCGGCGGTTCAGGCACCATCTTTGGCGCGATGATCGGATCGCTGATCATGGCAAGCCTGACGAACGGCCTGCAAATCATGAACGTACAAGCCTCCTGGCAATACGTGGTTTCAGGCGTGGTGCTGGTAGTGGCCGTCTACGTCGACATGGTACTCAAGCGCAACCGTAATTGATCCGGTTGAAGTTGAATAAACAGCAATGGCAAAACAATATTTTCTCGGCATCGATACATCGACAACTTCCAGCAAAGCCCTCTTGATCGATGAAGAGGGCAAGGTTGTTGCCGTGGCGTCTTCGCCGCATACGTTGCAGACGCCCAAGCCGCTCTGGTCGGAGCAGGATCCCCGCGAGTGGTGGGGAGCGGTGGCAGCCAGTATCAAACGGGTTTTGATGGAGTCAGGCGTCGGTGCGGAACAAGTTGCCGCGATCGGTTTGACGGGACAGATGCATGGGCTGGTCCTGCTCGATGAGGCAGGCAACGTCCTGCGTCCGGCCATCCTGTGGAACGATCAGCGCACGCAGGCGGAATGCGATGAGATCCACGCCCGCATTGGCAGGGAACGTTTCATCCAGATCACTGGCAATGTCGCGCTGACCGGTTTTACCGCGCCGAAGATTTTGTGGGTGCAGAAGAACGAGCCGGACGTCTATGCCAAAGCGCGCCACGTGCTGCTGCCAAAGGATTACATCCGCTTCAAGCTGACCGGCGAATATGCCATGGATAAAGCCGATGGCGCGGGGACCGTGTTGTTCGATCTCAAGTCGCGCGCTTGGTCCGCCGAAGTTTTGGAAAAACTGGGCATCGACCCCGCCTGGATGCCGCGCACGTTCGAAGGTCCGGAATTCACCGGGCGCCTGACGCGTGAAGCTGCCCTGGCGACCGATTTGAAAGAAGGCACGCCTGTGGCTGCCGGCGGCGGCGACCAGGCCGCGCAGGCGGTGGGGGTGGGCGCGGTGGAGCCGGGCGTCGTCGCGCTGACGGTAGGCACGAGCGGCGTGGTCTTCGCAACAACACCCTCGGCGCTGGTCGAACCCGAAGGGCGTCTGCACGCCTTTTGTCATGCCGTGCCCGGGATGTGGCACTTCATGGGCGTGATGCTTTCGGCGGCGGGAAGCTTGCAGTGGTATCGCGACACGTTAGCTCCGACCATGAGTTTCGATGAACTGCTGAAGGAAGCTGAACCTGTGCCTGCCGGATCGGAAGGTTTGCAGTTCCTGCCTTACCTAAGCGGAGAGCGTACGCCTCACCCCGACCCGCTGGCGCGCGGCGCGTTCATCGGTCTCACGCTCCGCCACGGGCGCGGACACATGACGCGGGCCGTGCTCGAGGGCGTGGCGTTTGGTCTGAAGGATAGCTTCACGCTCATTCAGAACGCGGGGCTGGGCGAGATCAAACAGGTACGCGCTTCGGGCGGTGGGACGAAAGGCGCACTGTGGCGACAGATCCTGGCCTCGGCCCTCGAAGCGGAACTCGTGACGGTCAACACCAGCGAAGGCGCAGCGTTCGGCGCGGCACTGCTGGCAGGTGTCGGCAGCGGCACCTGGAGCGATGTGCCCGCTGCCTGCAAAGCCGCGATCAAGATCACCGGCAGCACCAGCCCGGATCCGGCACAGGTCGAAGCCTATCGCAAGGCCTATCCGCTGTACCGTGATCTCTACCCGGCATTGAAACCATCATTTGGTAAAATGAGCTAAATCTCTCGATATGTCCGAGACTACATTCTTGACACCAAAGACACGATAGATACAAAAGTAAAACCTTGTGTTCCTTCGTGTCCTTCGTGTTTAAAAAGAGGATCCAATGGGCGACTTTCATGGCGAGCCAACACGACTACTTGAGAATCAATTCCTTCAATTGGAATATCTTGCCAACTCCGCGCGCATCGTGCGCTTTTCCCTGAAGGAAAAAGACAATCTCTTCGCGGAACTGGAAAAAGAACCTGTCCAGACTCCCTACGGCAAGTTCCATTTTCGCGGGGGGCATCGTTTGTGGCATGCGCCGGAAGCCATGCCGCGCACGTATATTCCTGACAATGAAGGGGCGATGATCGGCGAAATCCCCAACGGCGTCCGCATCGAGATGCCGGCCGAAGCCTGGACGCATATCGCCAAGTCGATCGAGATCCGCATAAACCCTGATCGACCCCAGGTGATCGTTCAGCATGAACTCCGTAATGCGGGTGCCTGGGCAGTTGAATTTGCGCCCTGGGCGCTGACCATGCTCCGCCCGGGTGGCGTGGCAATATTCCCGCAACCGGTTGGAAACACGGATGAGGCGGGGCTGTTGTCGAATCGACAGTTGATCGTGTGGCCCTATACCAAGCTTGGTGACCCGCGCCTGCACTTGCGCGATGACTTTGTCCTCGTTCACGCGACCCCCAGCCTGCCGCCGATCAAATTCGGTTATTTCAATCCTCATGGCTGGATGGCGTACTGGCTCGACGGTGTTTTATTCGTCAAGCGTTTTGACGTCCAAACGAACATGCCCCATGCCGATCATGGGTGCAATGCGGAAAGTTACTGCAACGATGAGTTCATCGAGCTGGAAACGTTGGGTCCGCTGCTGAAGCTGGAACCGGGTCAATTTGTTTCTCACACGGAAACCTGGGAACTTTACACAACGCTGGTGCCTGATCTAATTCCGCCTGAAATTCAAAAGGCCATCGCCGCGCTCTGAGTGCATCCGTCATTGCGAGCTGCGAAGCAGCGAAGCAATCTCATATTCGATTTGTTGTTTGTAAATCATACATGAGATTGCTTCGTCGCCCGCTGGTCTCCTCGCAATGACGGAAATTTACTGATTCAGGTGCCGATAGATTCCCCTCATTTGCTTGTAGATCTGTTTGAAGATTTCGAACTTGTCATCATACAACCCGCGGTTTTGTGACTGCGGCTTGTAGATCTGTTTGAACTGGACCAGCCGAGATACATCCTCGAATTTGATCTCGCCCAAACCGACAGCCCCGATCCAGGCGGCGCCGCGGGCGTTGGCATAGATGGGGTCGCGTACCTGTTTGATCTCCACATTCATCACATCCGCAAAGATCTGACACCACACATCCGACTGTGCGCCGCCGCCAACGATGTGGATGGTGTTCACCTTCTGCTTGATGAATTTCTCCACGGGAGAAAGCAGCCAGCGCGTGTTGAAAGCGATGCCTTCCAGGAAGGCGCGGATCACGTCTTCGCGCGTGTTGTGCAGGGATAAATTGTAAAGCCCCGCGCGCAAAGTGCGATCCTCCACGGGCGCGCGCTCGCCCCAGATCCATGGGGTGTAGATCACGCCGTTTGATCCGGCAGGCACGCGCAGCGCGATCTGGTCCAGCACTTTGAAAATATCGGGTACTTCGGCTTCCTGCAACAACTCGTCCTTGTGGTAAAGGATATTATCGCGTAGATAAGCGAGATTGCCTCCCGCCGTTGCCTGGAGTGCAGTGAGTAAATAACGCCCCGGCACCGCGCACGGAATGGATGCCAGGCTGGAAGTAATGTCCGTCTTTTTGAACGGCACGTGGGCGGTGATCCATGAGGACGTGCCGATGTAAAGGTGCGGTAAATAATCTTCCACAGCACCCGCGCCGATGGCCGCGGCGGTATTGTCGATTGCACCTGCTACGACTTTTACATCCTGTGAAAGCCCTAATGCCTCTGCCACCTCGCGACGCAGACGTCCGATCACTTTTGAACAAGGTACCACATCCGGTAGTTTGGCGCGGTCGATGCCCAGGCTGTGGATCAGTGAGTCGTCATAGCGGATCGCATCGGGGTCGCGGTTGTCGGTGACCCAGGAGGTCACGATCGAGTCGAAGCTGGCAACGAATTCCCCGGTCAGACGCAGATTCAGATAATCCAGCACGTTCAAGAATTTGTGCGTGCGGGCATAGATCTCCGGCATCGTATCACGAATGAGCAGCATATGCGCGGCAGGATCTTTGCCGGTCATCGAGGGCATGCCGCCCGTGAGCCGGATGAAGCGCAAGAGATTGGAAATGCCCACACCAGAGACGTTGATCGTCCCCCTGACTTGCTTGTGAAGATACGGCGCGCCGCGCATGTCCATCCACAGGATGGCGTTGCCGAGAGCGTTGCCATTTGAATCGACCGCAATGGTTCCTTCGCCTTGCGTGGAACAACAAACCGCGCTCACGCGCCGACCCGCGTCCGGCTGCCGTTTGAGCAGCCTTCCCGCCGCTGACAGGAACGCCTGCCACCACTCCTCCGGCGATTGTTCCGCGCCGCCATCGGGTGTGATGATCAGACGCACAGGCTCAGACTCCCAGCCGAGCACGTCTCCAGCGACGGTGATCAGCGCGACCTTCATACCGGAGGTGCCAAGGTCGACGGCAAGAATGATAGGTTCTGACATAAGGAACTCCACTACAGCTCGACGACTACAGCCGGATATTCTTCTACAAGTGTGAACCCTGCTTTGCGCGCGGTGGCAACCGAGGGGACATTGCGTGTCCAGCAATCCCAGCCCACACGGGTGTAACCGCGACGATGAGCTTCCCCCAGGAATGCCCAGGTGGACAGTGTTGCAATGCCCTGACGTTGATGTTTCTCCGTCGTGGCAATCCCAATCTCACAGCGGTCCCTAACGTTATATTCCGACATGCACCAGCCGGCGACCTCATTCGAATGAACAGGGCACAGACCAAAACTGTGTGCCAGGAAGTCCTCCACGGAGGTCCGTTCCGAGCACATCTCCTCTCGCACCGCCTCCAGTCCGGCCAGGTCATTGGCTAGGAACTCTGACGTGATCAGCTGCATCGAAAAGCCATCGCGCCAGGCGAGATCAGGACTGGGCGCGAAATCTGTTATCTCGTAATACTGCCGGGTACCGTGGTAGAGCTGGTGTCCGTTGAATAGTTGCTGCAACACTGTATTCCATCCCTCACCAGATGCATACACGAGATAGGCATCCTTTTTCAGTGCACGCTGAGCAGGGATCAGCTCATCCGAGAAAGTACGCGCCATCTCCTCCAGAAAATCGATCTGGGGTGTATCGCCGGTGCACAACACGCGGCTATTACAGACGATGACACCGGAGCGCGGCGCGGCCGGATCATCGACAAACAAACGCGCCGTGAGGCAGCCTTCGAACAAAGCTTCCACCAGCGCATGGGATCGTTCCAATTCACGAAACAAGGTGCGGATGAGTGGAGGATAGGGAGGGAAAAGCTCGGGCAATGTTACTCCTTCAGACAGTTGTGAAATGCTCTACTGGGTTGTTGTCAATTCATCGGTCGGCAGCATTTATGCTGGTAAGTGCAACACTCTGCTGTTGCCAAAATTTGAGCAGTTTCGCAAAGACCAGTTGCTCCACGATCACCGCCAGTCCAACGCCGATGGCATACATAAAGATATCCAGCGGGTCAAAGGAACCGATGTAACGACCTGTGAAATAACGGCTCGCTGAAATCCAGGGATACAAACCCTGTCCGAACTCCATCAGCGTCGGGATGGCGAAGGCCAACAATGCCCGCGCCTGCCAGGTTTTCAGCCATCTTTCCGCGAGCCAGAGAAAGAAATAAAACGCAAATGGCAGGATCAGGTCGTTGGCATAGCTCATCCATAATTCCCAGCCCTTGCTTTGTGGCTCGAAGATGCTAACAGGAGAAAACCGGTCTAGAAGCCAGAACAGCCCCAGAGAAATAACCAGTAAAACGGCAACTTTCGCCAACTTCGTGCGGATGTTATTCATTATGCACTCCTTGGTTAAGTTACCAGGAGTATAAACTTCTTTTTATTTCTGCGGGTCTTTCATTTGTGTGACGATCAACGCGCTGATGATGAGTAACCCGATTGCCAGCAACAGGGCGGGCGTAAATGAACCATTCGACGTTTTCAACGCTTCCATGATATAGACGAACACCACCGAAGCCTGACCAAACAACTGGATCAATCCGTTCGAGGTGCCTTCGGGGGTGGGGTGCGTCACTTCGGCTGCGTATTGCATTCCAATGGGACTCGTGCTGACGAGGAAGAATCCCATTGCAAAGGCAGAGACGAATAACAACCCTGAGCTTGCAGCAAACGCCACGCCGAGCAGCCCGGGGATCGCCAGGATCAAACCAAGCAGAATGTATGGCTGGCGCTTACGCTGCTTGTCTGAAAACGGCGGGATGACGACCGCCCCCAATACGCCGCCGACCAGCATCAACGCGCCGAGTGTTCCCGCGTCGGTTGGAGTGAAGCCGCGCGGACGGATGATGTTCTCCACCCAGGTGGTGACGCCGTTGAAGATCCCAAGCCCGACGAATGAGACGAGTAAGTAAAGCAGGAACGGTTTGACAGTCAGGGCATGCTTGAGCCCATCCAACATTAAGGCCCGGACCTCGCTGCCCGCGGGTCCGGGCGGTGTTGGCGGAGTCTCTCGTGCCAATGCAACGAACAACACGGCTGAGAACGCGGCAATCCCGCCATAGATCAACTGAACAGTTGGGATGGAAATCGTCTCTGTAAGGATCGGCGTAAGCACCATGCCAAGGGCTGTGCCGACCAGATTGGAGAGCGTGACCAATCCCACAGCGGTGGCGCGCTCCTCGATGGCAAACCAGTTGGCAGGGACCTTCGTCCAGGCGTTGAGCAGAAAAGGCTGGGCGGCCGCGATGCCGACCGTGCTCCACAAAACGAGAGAATAATTCGCGCCTGCAAACCCGCGCAGGATGCCGAAGACTCCCATCAGCACCGCGCCGATGCTGACCGCCAGCCGGAAGCCGTATGTGTCAATGACCCACGAAACCGGGATCGAAAGTGGGATGAACGCGATCATGAACGACATGGCCAGCAGTCCGATCTGCAGATCGCTCACGCCGTAAAACTCGGCCGCAGGCCCGGTGATCGGCGCGTACGTGATCCACAACATCTGGATCGTCAGGTTGATGAACATGAAAACAGCGAGCACTACCCAGCGATAGCCGTAAAGTTTGTAGTTGATTGCCATGTGGCTCCTCTATACACAAGCAGAGAGTACGACTTCGAACTTGCTTAGCGCTTCGTCGATGACTTCATCCGTATCTGCCATGGAGGTGTACATGCGCGAGCCTGCCAGTGTGATCAGTCCCTGCGACATGTACGCGGCGCCCATTTCTTCCATCATGTGTTTGCGCGGCTTGAGCTCACGCGCCAGCCGAATGGGATTGCGGAAATCGAGCAGCATCACGCCCGATGTTTCCAGATGGACGATCGAGCCTTGATTATAGGCGACAAAGGGCAGGTCATACTTTTTGATCATGGCTTGCAGGCCTTTTGTAAGCCGGTCTCCCGCACAGCCTGCGATGATGGGGGCATTCGTCCGTTCCATTTCGAGCAGCGAGTAATAACCTGCCACACACGAAAGCGGATTGGCGGAAAGTGTGCCGCCAATGTAGGCGCGTTCACCGACCCCGCCAATGCCGGCCGCGAAACGCATGATCACATCCGCGCGACCGCCGACGCCACCCGCCATCGGATAACCACCCGAGATACACTTGCCGAAGACCGTCAGGTCTGGCTTGACACCGAAGAAGCCCTGAGCGCCTCCCAGACCCAGGCGGAAGCCCGTCACCACCTCGTCGAAGATCAGCAGCGCGCCAAACTCGTCGCACAGCTCGCGGACTTTCTGGTTGAAGTCAAACGGAACGGGACGCGTGCCCGATTCCGGCCCCAGCGGTTCGACGATGACCGCCGCGGTCCCACCCCTCAGCCGGTTGACGATCAAATGACGTTTCAGCGCTGCAAGGCTGTTCGGGAAAAATTCTTTCGTGGTGGAACTGGCGCCGCGCGGAATGCCTTTCGCTTCCAACCGGCCGGTGCCCGGGATGTGCAAGCCGTAGACCATCTGGTCGCTCCAGCCGTGATAGGCGCCGCCGACCTTGATCACGTACTTCTTTTTCGTGAACGCCCGCGCCGCCCGGACCGCCGCCATGACACCTTCCGTGCCGGAACCCAGCATGCGGAACATCTCAACATCCGGCATGAAGCGATTGACAAGCTTCGCCAGCTTTAGCTCATACTCGTGGAACAAGCCTGTGACAGGTCCGCAAGTTTGCAGTAGTTCCAGTACCTTTTCGCGCACGGGTGCATAATTGCTGCCGAGAACGGTGGGACCACCGGCCTGCAGAAAGTCGATGTATTGATTTCCATCGGCGTCCCAAAGATAAGCACCTTCCGCTTTTTCGATGGCGATCGGGAATGGATAATTGAACGCCAGGTTGTGCTGTACTCCACCGGGTATGTATTTTTTTGCCTCATCGGTCAGCGCCTTTGAAGATTTGCACTGGTTCTCAAAATAGCTGAGGAACTCCTCCATCTTCTCGCGCTTTACCGGGCGCATGGGCTGGCTGATGAGCTGATCCAACTTTGCATACACCTCTTTTGTATCGTGGTAGTTGCTGATCGCATAATTTTGTGTGTCCATCTTATTCTCCACCTTTCGCTTCCTCACCTTTTTCCACTTTCTTTTGATCCCCGCGTAACTTGGCAAAGGCGATTTCGCGCACTGCCAGGGGAATCCTGCTGATCTTGCGCTCGCTGCAAATTGCCAGCAGATAGGTCTGGGCGCACTTCTCCAGAATTTCCACATTATGGACCGCACGCTCCATGTCGTGACCGAATACCAGCGCGCCATGATTTTGCATCATGAAGGCATTGTTATGATTCTTCACATGCTTTGCGACTGCGTTCTTCAGAAGCCCGGTGCCCGATGGGGCGTAGGGGATGATATCCACACTGCGGCCGAGGAAGCGCGCCTGCTCATCGAACAGGGCGGGGATCGGCGCCTTGATCAACGTCAGCGTGCTGGTAAAGACCTGGTGCGTGTGAATGATCGCGTTCACGTCGCCCCGGACCTGGTACGCCGCGGCATGCATCGCTGATTCGACCGATGGCTTGAGATGTCCTTCGACAGGATTCAGACCGAAATCCAGCACACACACGTCCTCCGGTGTCATTTTAAAATAATCATAATTGGAAGGCGTGATCGCGAAACGCTCTTGGCCCGGAATCCGCAGTGATAGATTTCCTCCTGTTGCCATCAAGTATCCCTTTCGAACGAGTTCCTGCGCGGTTTCAACGATTTTCTTTTTGAAAGGGTCGAACACTCCCATACGAAAACCTCCGATATATAAACTAGACACTGTCAAGATTTTAGACCATAATCTTGACAGTGTCAAGATTTAGGCTTAACATCTATGTATGCCATCCAAAAAGTATCATCATGGTGACCTTGAAAACGCCCTGATCAAGGCAGGGATCGAGATTTTGTCGAAGGAAGGCGTCGGCGGGTTAAGTCTTCGCAAAGTCGCGAAACGGGCCGGTGTCAGTCACTCGGCGCCCTATGCCCATTTCAAAGACAGGCAGGCCCTGATCGCGGCGATTTCCACGGAGGGTTTCAAGCAACTCTATGATGAGTTAAATGCGGCGATTGCACCCCATACCGATGACCCCAAACGACAATTGATAGAGGGAGCTTGGGCATACGTTCAATTTGCGATGAACAATGCAGATACATTCAGGATCATGTTCTCGGGAGTGCTGGAGAAGGAAAAGGAATATCCCTCTTTTGTGGTAACCTCGCGCAAAACATTCGAACGCGTGGTGGGGATCGTGCGCGACTGCCAGGATGCGGGTATTTTGCGTTCTGCCCCGCCGGAACTGATGGCGGTTTCCATTTGGGGACAAGTGTATGGCGTGATCTCGCTTGCCCTGGAAGGACAAATTTCCCACATCGTACTGGATCGCTTTACCATTAGCGAGATTGTGTTGTTTGGTATAGAGCAGATGTCGCTGAGTAAAACCTAATTGCTAGAAAAACAAAGACGACACTTTTTGCCGCGAATGTACGCGAATTGTCGCGAAGATTTAAGAATTCGCGCGCATTTGCGACGCCGCGCCAAGCTGCGGCAGTTCGTGGCTCGCATATGGTGGACCTGACTAACTCGAAGTCGTTTCCCGGAATGCCTGCGGCGACGTCCCTGTGACTTTGTGGAAGACGCGGCTGAAATAGGCCTGATCCTTGAACCCCACCTGGCGCGCGATCGCGCCGACAGCCTCGTTGGTGTGCAAAAGCAGGTGCCTGGACTGAAGCACTCGATAGCGATTGAGATAATCCCACGGCGAGATGTTCAACTCACGATGGAAGACGCGGCTAAGATAGTCCTCGCTGACGCCCACCGCTTCCGCGATCTCCCAGCGTGAGATGGGACGTGTGTAGTTTTGATGCAGATAGGCAATGGCTTGCTTGACCAGTCCGCTCGTGTGAGGAGGAAGCGTATCGGTGCCAAAGATGGCGCGGTTCAGGGCGGAGGTCGTTTCCGCGTCCGACCAGATCCCTTTGGTTTGCAATGTCACATGCGTGTGACTTTCAATCCGTTTGACATCCTCGAGACTCAGGACCTTGTTGCTCAAGACAATCACCGGGACCTGGCGCAGGTTGGGATCCGCGCGCATTTGATCGAGCACATCCGCGCCGCTCAACTCCGGCATGACGAGATCGAGCAGAACCAGAGACGGGACTTCCTTTGTCATCATCTCCAGTGCAGTCTTACCATTTTCTGCGAGACCGATGGGATACCCTGGCAAACCTTCCTCCACCAGGGCTTTGTGTGCTTCGCGCACCTGCACGTCATCATCCACGATCAGGATCGGGCCGGTTTTTTGGATGGGGCTCAACGCGATGATGGTATCCAGTAGTGTTTTTGTGTTGGAGGATTTGACGAGGAACCCCGTCATGCCTACCTGCTCTTCCGTGATCTGACCGTACAAAATGAACGGCGCCTGACTCAGAGTTGGATAATGTCGCAGGCGGCGTACCAGGGTCCAATCGCCGGGCTGGGCGTTGGAGATATCCCATGCCAGGGCGACCGGCCTGGCATCACGGAGCACCGTCTCCAGGTCTGCGTTGTCTCGCAACTGAAAGACTTCCAGGTTCTGCCGCTGGCATATTTCGAGGATCTCCTGATTTGGTTCAGCCCGCGAAGAAATGAGCAGCAGGACAGAAGAAAGCTCGTCCTGTTTTGCCCGGGGTTCGCTAAGCGCCGGAAGTGGCAGATAAATATGGAAGGAGGAGCCCTGATTGGGCCGGCTATCCAGCTTCATCCTGCCGCCATGCAAGGCAACAAGATGCCGCGTGATCGAGAGTCCCAGACCGATCCCGCCCGCGATACGGCGATTGCCCTCGAGGGTCACGAAAGGTTCGAAGATCCGCTCCTGTTGCTTGGGGTCGATGCCAGGACCTGTATCCGTCACCCAAAAGTGGATCTCGGGCGGCGCGACCTCTGCACCCAGCGTGATCTGTCCGTTCTCTGTGTATTTTTTTGCGTTGCTCAACAGATTCAGGAATATCTGACGCAAGCGCACTGCATCTGCGCGGATTTGAGGCAGCCGTTCCGGGACAATGATTTCCCATTGGATCCCCGGAGAAGATTGATCTGCGAGGCTATGGAACGCATCCATCAACAACTGGCGCGGGTCCAGCAGTTCGAGCGACAGGTCGAGTTCGTCGATTTCGGCGCGCGACAGATCGAGCAGATCGTTGATCACACGCAGTTGATGTTCCGCGTTGCTTTGAATTTGAAGAAGATCGTTTGTCAATGAAGCGGGAAGTTCACCGCCATACTTGTCCGGGTTTTGCAACGCGTTCTGGGTATAGCCCATGATGATATTCAAGGGCGTACGCATCTCATGGCTGACGTTGGCAAGCAAACGTGTCTTGATGCGGTCTGCTTTCTCGGCATCCAGCCGGGCCTGCTGAATTTCCTGAAAGAGCGTGGCGCCCTGCAAGGCGCTGCTCAAATTGTTGCGTAACAACTCATAAATATTACCATTCTGTGGACCGATCTCGAAGACAACATAGCCCAGTGATTTATCCTGAAAATAAAGTGGTTCCACCACAAGGCTGTAACGCCGATCCTGCGGCAGAAAATCCTGTGGGATCACCTCGTATGTTGAAAACCGCAAACCACCCTGTTCAATTACCGCGCGCTTTTGGTCGGTGCAGACCAGCATCAAACGCGCATATTCCGGAATCTCCGCATCGGTCGGCTGCTCGTAAGTGACCAGGTACACGCTCGGAATTCCGAGGGAAGAGAGCCGCTCTGCCAGCACATCGGTCAGTTGCATGGTATCGAATGTCGTCAACAGGGCGCGGTTGATCTCGCGTAACTGTTCGGCTTCACGGTCTGTCTTCCATTGCAAGTATGCATGCGCGCGTTGAACTCCCTCCTCCACAACGACGCGCGCTTGCGAGATCAGAACCTCCACACGAGTTCTATCTGCACTGGGAAGCTGCAAGACCCAGTATCTCAAGATCGAAAGTGCATTTTGCCAGCGCAAGATATCGTAGCCTGAACGCATGGCTTGATCAATTACATCGTTCAGAGCAGATAAAAATTTGTTGGATGATTCCTGGATGTCTCGATTGAGTATGTCAAAGAGCGGACCCAGCCACTCGCTCGTCCTTTGTGAAGTCAGACCGGTAGCGGTCCCCATTTCAGTCACGCAGCCTGCGCGTACATCTTCGAGCTTTCTCTCTCCTTTGGCTTTTCCTGATCCATCAGATGGCGAAAAGGATGCCAGTGCAATCGCCGCGGATGGACAACCGCAGGATTGCCGCACCACCAGCTTCGAGGGAAGCGTGATCAATGCTGCAACAGACTCACCGGAGAGTTGCTGCACAAGCACATCCATGGCTTTCGAAGCCTGTTCGTAGAAGGGAAGGTCCACGGTGGTGAGAGGGGGCGTTGCCAGCCGTTCCTCGATCGAGTTGTTGAAGCCTGTGACTGCCACATCCCCGGGGACGTCGAAGCCGCGCGTTTGTAGCGTCTTCATTGCCCAGACGGCCATCATATCGCTGACGGCGACGACCGCCTGGAAATCGTTGCCTGGTTTGAGTCCGCGTTCGTCGAGCAGGATCTCAATGGCTTCGGCGCCTGCCTCCCAGGGCAGCGGACGGGTGATGAGCTCAGGGACAATGGGCAGGTTGAATGTCTGGAGCGAATCGATGTAGGCGCGATAACGTTCCTGGGCGTAGTAATGCCCCTCGGGTCCGCGCATGAACGCCAGCTTGCGAAATCCGTGTTCTTCTATTAAATGAGCCAGCAGGGCGCGCATGCCGCGATAGCTGTCTACCGAGACAGTGGGCATGCCTTCCATGAACTGTGCCAGGCTGACCATCGGGAGCGAGTGATAGCGCTGGTGAAAGGCCCGGATTTCTGCGGGTCCCAGCACCCCGCCCAAAGCTGACGACCAGGTAACCAATCCATCCAGGCTCTTGTTGCTTGCCAGATCAAAGATGGCATTGCGCTGGACTTCAAAGGAATCCATAGCGTGTAGACGTCCCCCTGGAAAACAAATCAGGTTAATATCATGACGTTCGGCAGAGTCCACCATACTTGGCCAGATAATCTGGCTGGCTCCGGTATGCAAGCTTGCCAGCAGGAGACCGATGGTCATGCGATTGTTCGATGCTTTGCTTCGATTTGGCGGGATTTCGTCCATAAAGAGGCTTTGCCTTGGGGTGCATACAGTTTACTATGGTTTTTCCGGCTCGGAGAAGTATAAAATCCAAGACACAACTGTCATTGCCCCGGCGAAAGCAGCCGGGGTTGCGAGCCCCGAGCCTTAAATGGCGAGCGGGCGAATCAATCTGCTTCGTCGGGTTGGGCTTCGATATGGCGGAAAAACACCGCCTACTCACCCACCAGCCCTCCTCGCAACGACAGAACAGGACGGTTTTGTCCATGTGTTGTTCGGAACTATCCAAGACCAAAATTCTATAATGTGGAGGCAACCAATATGCGCAGGATCTTCACTGGCGGTGGTACCATGATTGGAATCTCAAAACTAAAGAATTTTCTAGGGGTGCAGGCTTCCAAAAACCAGCGATTGGCGTCCCTGGGCAGGACACTGTACAAATACCGCTGGTTGTATTTTATGATGCTGCCCGGGCTCATTTATTTTGTGGTGTTCCGCTATGGGCCTTTGTGGAATGCACAAATTGCATTCAAAGATTTTAAGCCGCTGCTGGGGGTCTGGGAAAGCCCATGGGCCGGTTTCAAACATTTCACTGTATTTTTCAACTCTTTTTACTTCACCCAATTGATCAGTAACACCCTGATCATCAGCCTGCTAAAGCTGGTATTGGGAATGCCGATGGCGGTCATCCTGGCGTTGTGCATCTACGAGAGCGCCTATAAGTACCTTGCCAGGTTCGTACAAACCGTTTCCTACCTGCCGCACTTCCTTTCCTGGGTGATCATGTATGGCATTTTGCTGGTGATGCTTTCCCCGGCGGATGGCTTGGTGAATGAAGTCATCAAGGCCAATGGGGGGGACCCGATCTCTTTCTTATATACCCCGGATTGGTTTCGAGTGGTAGTGGTGGGTTCGGACATCTGGAAAGAGACGGGCTGGGGCACCATTTTGTATTTGGCGGCGTTGATGAGCATCGATCCCACCCTGTTCGAAGCTGCTGCCGTGGATGGCGCCTCCCGTATGCAGCGCATCTGGCATATTTCCCTGCCTGGGATCCTCGGCACGATCGTTGTGGTAACGCTCCTGCGCCTCGGCAACATTCTGGATGCAGGGTTCCAGCAGATCTTCATGCTCTATTCTCTGCCGGTCTACAGTGTGGGCGACATCATCGACACCTGGGTATACCGTCAGGGCGTTCTCGAGTTCCAG
>DASTJG010000532.1:0-3405 GCA_035716785.1 Anaerolineales bacterium | reverse complement strand
CTCGATATAGTGCGTCCGCATCGGCAGTTGAACCACCCGGGAAGAGGAGTTGAAGCGGGTCCACAGCGCCGCGTAATATATCCGCCAATTGCTCGCCGCAGCGTTGCGTGAGCCGGATCTGTGGCTGCGTCTTTGGATATAGGCTCAACAGCTCATCGGGCTGATGAGCACGATTGGATATTTTCAGCCGACGAATCACTTCCCATTGGTGTTTGCCGTTGACATCCTTGATTCTCTTGAGCCAGCCCTCCTCGGTCAGAATGGAAAGCAAACGATCCAGCAGGCGCTGATAGCGTGGAACAATGCCCAGCCCGGCTGCCAAATCTTTCACGTTCGTCTTCTTTTTCACAACGGGATTCCATCCGAGCTGCTGGAATGCGCGCAAGACATAATCTGCGCTCAACGCTTCCAGCTTTTGAATGGCTTCGTGATGCAAGTCCAGGCCTTCCGCTTTCATTAATGGACCTACACCCGATTGCACTTCCTCAGATGCTTTAGTAAGTGGAACTCGATCTTCCGATGAAACGTGTTCTTCCTGAGGCTGCCACTCCATTGTGTAGAGCCATTCATCCAATTTTTCAGAACGCACTCCACCGCGTGTGGCTCGCCGCATCGTGAGGTCGCGGATTTCGGCGATCAATTGTCCACTGCTGTTATACAGGCGCACATTTCCTTTCAGGGTATCGCCTGACTGCTTTTCCATATCCTGCAAATGGACGTGACTCCATACTTCTGTCTCAGGGTGACTGTAGAGACAGAAGTATCCCAGGCCCATCGGCAGGTAGGTTTCCGAGCTTCCATCTGGAAGAGTAGCGCTCAATACTTGCAAGCACGCGTCCAGCAGGGCGGGGTGAATGGAGTAGATTTTCGCTTCACTAACGATTTCATCTGGAAGACAAATCCTGCCCAGTGCTTCTCCAGCGCGGCGCCAAATGTGTTGTACCCCTCGCAAACTGGGACCGAAGTTGAGCGAGCGCTCTTCCAGCATTTGATAATGTGCGCTAGAGGAAACTTCGTTGGCACAGCGCACTTGGATTGCTTCGAGCGTCTCAGTTACCGATGCTGGTATATCCATGGATTTGCTCATCAACCCGGTAAGATGAAGCTGCCACACGGGATCCGAAGAATCCATGGCGCTCAGGATCTGCACCTCTGCCTGTCCATCTGCCTTTAAGCTGACAATGGTTTGGACGATGCGCTCTTCGTCTGTGGGCAGTTCCATCGGTTCCTGAATGATGAGGTCCTGCAGAACCGGTGTTTCCACGTTAAGGGCGGAGCAAGCGGCTGCCAATGCCATCTCGATATAGCCGGTCGTCGGCATGATCGAAGTTCCGCGCACCTGGTGATCGTTCAAGAAGGAAGCGGTTTTCGTCGTGATGGACGACTCGAACTGAATATCCTTGAGTGCGGAGCGCAGACGTTCTCCCAGAAGAGGGTGATCGTTTTGCGTGCTACGAGCGGTTGATTTTGGACGGTGGGGCAGGTCAGGTATCCAGTAGCGCTTATGCTGGAAGGGATAGGTTGGCAGGGAAACTTTCCTGCGATTGCCTCTCTCTAAATAATCTTGCTCGAACCCAGCCCAGTTCACCTCCGCACCATAAAGATGCAGAGCCGCCACGCTCGACAACAGTTGCACCCAATTCCCCTGATCCTTGCGCAGGGACGGCAGCCAGAGTCCAAAACCATCAGGCAGACAGTTGCGCCCCATATTCAATAAGGTGGGATGCGATCCAATTTCCAGGAAGATCTCATATCCCTGACGGTACAACGTTTGCATGGCTTTTGCGAACTGCACGGGTTTGCGCACGTGGTCACGCCAGTAGGCAGCGCTGCTCACCATCTCCGCTGTGGCAGCCTCCCCTGTTACATCCGAGATCAGACGCAATCGCGGAGCATGATAGGTGACGGTTCGAGCCGTTCTTTCAAACTCCTCCAGGATCGTATCCATCAGTGGCGAATGGAAGGCATGTGAAACGTTAAGTTGGCGTGATCGAATGCCTTTTGCACTCAGGGAAGCCAAAATCGCCTGGATATCTGTACCATCACCAGAGATCACAATATTTGCCGGCTCATTGATTGCAGCGATTGATACGCTGTTTTTGTAGGCTGCAATTGCATCTGTCACAACTTTTTCATCGGCAAACACTGCTGCCATCTGTCCGCCCGCCGGGAGCACCTGCATCAGCCGCCCTCGCGCCGCGATCAGCTTCAGTCCATCTTCCAGGCTGAACACTCCGGCGACACAGGCAGCCGTATACTCGCCAACACTGTGTCCCATGACCACGGAGGGTGTAATTCCCCACGAGCGCCACAACTCAGCCAGTGCGTACTCGATTGCAAAGAGGGCAGGTTGGGTATAGGCGGTCTGGTCCAGCAGGGAGGCGGTTTCCGATCCTTTGTCGGCAAAGATAACGTCCAGGAGAGGCTTCTCCAAATAGGGGCTCAACAGATCGTTGCACTTATCCAGTGTTGCGCGGAAGCCAGGTTGTGTCTCATAAAGTTGGCGGCCCATATCCAGATATTGTGATCCCTGGCCGGTGAACAAAAAGGCAATTTTGGGACGGTCAGTCGTCTGAATACGTCCCGTGCTTAATCCCTTTGCTTCCTCTCCCGAAACGAATGCCGTCAGTTTTTCGATGGCATCTGCAGATGAGGTTGCAAGCAGTGCCAGGCGATACGGAAAGTGCATTCGCCCGGTATTTGCTGTATAGGTGATCTCCGTGAACGGTGCTTCGGTGGAATCCTTGAGATAGGAAATATATTGCGCGGCTTGTTCGCGCAGCGCGTTCTCTGTTTGTCCCGATAGCGTCAGGAGATGAAGCGGGCGTTCCTTCTGATCTTCATTTCCATTGCGCTGGATGGCTGGCGCTTCTGCCAGGATAACATGAGCGTTCGTTCCGCTAAACCCAAAGGCGCTTACACCGCCGATCCGCCGCTGATCCGTCTCCCACGGAGTCAACTTCACGGGAACGGTGACGGGCAGCTCGTCCCACGCGAGAAGTGGATTGGGCGCCTCGAAGTGCAGGTGAGGCGGGATCTGCCGATGCTTAAGCGCCAGCACCAGCTTCATCAATCCGGCGATGCCGGCCGCTGACTCCAAATGTCCGATATTCGTTTTTACCGAGCCAATGACAAGGGGCTTGTCAGAGGATCTTCCCTGACCGAGAACTGTGCTCAACGCCTGTACTTCGATGGGATCGCCGAGCGAGGTCCCAGTGCCGTGCGCTTCCACGTAACTTATGTCCAGGGGTTGTATTGCCGCGTTTGCCAGTGCATCACGGATCACCGCTTCCTGCGCGGGACCGTTCGGCGCGGTCAGGCTGGTGCTGGCCCCATCCTGATTGACTGCCGATCCAAGGATCACAGCCAGAATATTGTCACCACTGGCTTGAGCATCGGAAAGAC
>DASTJG010000531.1:0-18778 GCA_035716785.1 Anaerolineales bacterium | reverse complement strand
CTCGTTGGGGTGACCGGCGCAGTGGGTGTGATCGGACTGATTGTGCTGGTGGGATTGGGGATCGCCGTTGGGACATCCCCAACCGGGTTGAGTATGTTCCTTGCATAGGTCTTTGCAACCTCATAACGCCATGCAACGCGGCTGCTGATGGCGGGGATTTGCAGGATCAGTATGAAGAGGAGCAGAAGACCAGCTGCAACGAACAGGATGTTTCGTTTCGACATGCGGGAAAGTGTACCAGAGGAGTATGAGTCTATATTAATTCAGAGACTTTGCCGCGAATTGTGCGAATTGGCACGAATTTTAAAACCATCTGTACAAATCAGTGTAACCCATGGCAAAGCTCCAGCCGCGCTTTTCACGCCTTAGGCGTGACCTACATACGCATAGACTTCTTTTTGTTTGTATCGTTTCAAAACCGTATAGCGCGTATACCCATCCATCAATTCGAAACCATTCCGATTGACCAGGAGCGGCTCGATGGAAGCGCCGCGCAGTATGGACTCCTCGCGTTCGTCCGCGCGCTCCTTCAGGCTGGCTCGAAAACCTTCTACGCTCATCAGATCTGCATTTGGTCGAATCTCTTCCAGGCGGACGATTTCCAGCTTGAATTGCATGTTCGGAAGGATATTCATCCATGCGACCGTCCAATGTTCCTCAGGCGCTTCGTTGTGATCGATTTCCCACTCATGCATGATCCATTTCAACAAATATGTTTTGATTTCCTCCGGCCCGGAAAGAATGTGATACGCAAAATCACCAAGTTTGCGATATTCAAAAGAAAACTGCATACTATTCAGGTTAACCATGATTACCTGACTGCGTAGTGGCGACTTCAGTCGCTTTTTGCTCCAACGACTACACCTGCCCTGGCGGGCGGTGCCAGGGAAGTCGTTACTACTGTTAGCCAATTTATGTTAAGGGAATAATTCGCAAGGTTTAATTTACTAGACATCTTGCAAAACTCCCCTTCGCCACAGAGACCACAGAGAAAAAGAGTTTTAAGAGCTTGTTCTCAAAGCTCTCTGTGCGTTCTGTGGCTCTTTTCATGCACTTATGCAAGAGCCCTACTAATGTCCCAGCAGTTTCACTGCCGCAGCGACGGATGGATCGGTATTGAAGTAGAACGTATTCCATTCGGCAAATGCCTGCACGTCGGGAACGATGCCCGTCTCCTCCCAGTTTGCATCGGAGAATGCCGAGTGGAATGTCTCTGCCGCGATCCAGACTTGTGAACCATCCTCAAAGTCGTAGCCATGCAGAACTTCCACGTTGCCGAGGCTCGTCTCTCCAACGATCCTGGCGCGGCCTGCATCCTTCAATACGCCTGCAAAGATCTCGCCGAAACTGACCGTATCTTCGCTGACCATTACGATCAGCGGGACCGTCTGGGAATTCTGGATTTCGTTGGCGTCGATTTCCAGAGTTCGCGAATCATCGCGGCTGATAAATTTTCCCAGCTCACCATCGACAAAATATTCGAGAATGGGATAGGCGACACTGCTGGCCCCACCGCCGTTCAGGCGCACATCGAGGATCAGTCCATCCAGTTGACCGAATTCGCTTAACGCGTTTTTAATTTGTTCCGGAAGCGTCTCATCAAAAAATGATGGGATAAAAATATAGCCAATCTTTGAACCATCTGTTGTGGTAACGAGGCGCACATCGATGGGGATATTCCCCTCGATGGCGTAGCGGAGCAGCATGACATCGCGCGGCGTCTCATCGGGCGACTGTACTTTTAATACCACGGCTGAGCACTCCGGTCCGCGCAGGCGATAGCTGTAATCCTCGGTAACAGGCTGGCCGTCGATGAGCAGGATGCTGTCGTGAGACTGGATGCCTGCATATTCGGCAGGTGAACCCGGGAAGGTCGAGATCACGGTCAAACTGTTTTTTTCAATGTCTGCCTGTCCATAGACGCCGATGCCAACGAATTCGACATTGCCTTCCAGCTCTGCTTCCGTTGCTTTAACATCCGTGGGTGAGAGGAAAAAGGAATGCTCGTCGTCCAACTCGGTGATCATCATGAACATTTCATCGTAGAAGGTTTGTGTATCCAGCCCGGCTTCGATCTTGGATTGATACTTTTCCACGATCGCCGGCCAATCCTTCCCGTTATAGTCCGGGTAAACATAGACATCCTTGACGATCAGTGCAAGCTTACCAAGGATATCGCGCTGCTCATCCTTTGAGATCTCGGTAACTTCAAATTCGGGTGTGGCTTGCAGGAGCACGTCCGGTGCGACGGTCGCAAGTGGAGCAGCGGCACACTCAGGCGGAATAAACGCAGGGATAAAGGGTGTAGGGGTAGGTGTAGCTGTCAGTGTGGGAGAAGCAGTCGGGGTGACAGTGGGCGGAAAAACCATCTGCGTCACAAAGTTACATGCCAGCAGGGATAAAACCAGGAACCCAAATGTAATTCGTTTGATCTTCATGTTTTTTCTTTCAATTTCTATAAGCAATTTCAACTCGTCGTCTGAGACGACCGGGTTTTCACGCGCTCGAAAAGTTCAGAGAGCGGTTTAAGATCAGACACGGGCACAGCCAGATTTTTTACGTGGGTTTGATCATATTGGAAGACGCGCGATCCCGCCTGGATAAAGTTTGCGCGGCGGCCGAATTCTTCACGTGCCATGTATCCCGCCAGCAGCACTTCCGTGCCGTACACCCATAGATTACCCCAATCCAGTGGGCCGACCAGATGCGTTTCCCCGCGGGCAGAACTATGGAGCCCGATCCGTGCATTTGGTCTGGCCTGGACGTGAATATGGGATAAGGAAAAGAATCCGGGCTCTACTTCAATACGCGTCTGGGGTGGAACTTCCAGTGTGCACGATCGCATCTCGCGCCCCGCAGCCTGCCCGCCGATTTCGATCGTCAACTTCTCCTCGGAATCTGACTTGAGCACCAGCTTCCCAAGTGGACTCCACTTCGACGGGCGTTTCCACGCATCAGGCATCACGTGGATGAGATAATATGGCTGATTCGTTTCGATCACTCTCCCCAGATCGCTTTGCGAGGTGGTGATCAAACCTGGAAGAAAAGCAAAGAGATAGAGGTCATGAGCAGAATGCCCCTCGCCCGCATGCAAATCAGAGGGAACGAGGGCAGGCGCATTCAGTAAGACTTGTAGATTATGCTGGATCTCCGCGATCTGGTCGTGGTGGCTGATGAGGAACGATTTGATATCACAACGGCGACCGGCAAGTACAACATCGTAGCGGTTCGGTTCTGTGAACGGCGCCGCGCCTTTGACTTCGAAAGGGATCTTCCGCTCCGAGAGATAGCGCCGGAACGCCAGCTCCACCATTGCACCGGCCACCACGCGCCGCAGATGCTCGTACGGCGAACTTCCCATCCGGATGTACATGTGCGGCAGAGCATGGAGCGCGCAGGCGATCCCGCCTTCGGTGAGGTCGCGGGTGCAGGGGAGGTGGAGGAGATCGGAGGCGGTTAGCATGGTGAGCAGTTTTCAGTTATTTGGGTGGGTAGCTATTCTTTTTGACCAGGTTTTCCAAAGGCAGGAAGAGAGGCTGGGGCAATGCGTCCCAGGCAAACCAGCCAAGCTCTGCCACTTCCTCCTCCGCAACGATGCCTGGTTCGCCGGTTGCTTCTCCATCCATCCAGATCGTGATGTAATGCCTGCCCGTTGAGTCGAACACATCATTCGTCACTGCTCGAAAGCGGATGTCAACGACGTCCACGCCGACTTCTTCTTTTGCCTCACGGGCCGCACATTGTTCCGGCGTCTCGCCGAAATCCAAATGCCCGCCCGGCGTGGACCAGGTCCCGTGGCCGTGGGGTCCCTTGCGCTTCATCAGGAGGACTTTGTTATCTCTGATAATAATTATCGCTGCTCCAACTTGTGGTTTTTGACTCATGAATTCTCCTGGACGGTAACTTAATTGTCGAACTTTAATAGCAAAAAGAAAGATGGCTGGAGCGCAACGATGAAACGAATTGATGGGACTTTCCGATTTACATTGCCACCCTCTTAAGTCGTTATTCATTCCTGAACTGCAAACAATAGTGATGGAACGTATTGCTCACCCAGGCAGACCCAAGTCCAAACGGCGCGAGGCGCTGGTTGTCCTGAACCCAGATCTTTTCATCCTTCAAGGTGTACGTCTTTCCAAGCTCACGCGCAATGTCCCATGCCAGCGGGTAGATCTTTCCACCCTTCTTTACATTCTTTACACTGATGGTGAGATAGGCTTTCTCGCATAACAAAGGCTTCAGCCCTTTGTAAATATTCACCAGCTTTGCAAGAAACTCTTCATAATCGCGGATGTTGCCCAGATCATTCGGGTTATCCGAATAATGGACATCCAACTCGGCCGAGTCGCGGCGCTTCTTTTGTGTCTGAGCGCCCTTGGCATGCAGCATGTCCCAGTAGGGAGGGGAGGTAAGAACATAATCGATAAGGGGGAATTGATAATCGGCAACCTGAGCAGCATCGCCATTTACGATTTCAGATTTCAGATTTATGACTTGTTCCCCAAGTGCCACGCGTTCTTCCGCGATGATTTGTTTTGCGATCTCAGCATATTTGGGATTTAACTCGACGCCATACGAATTCCGCCCGGCGCGCAGCGCCGCGACGAGAGTCGAGCCCGTCCCTGCCATGGGGTCAAGAACTGTCTCGCCGCGCTTGGTGAAGAACTCGATGAATTCCTGGGCCAGCGTCTCGGGGAATTTCGCGGGATGGACCAGCACTCCCTTCTTGCGCGGCGGAGGGTTATGGATGAACCATGATTTCTGGAACTTCAGCCAGGCTTTCGAATCGAGGTCGTTCAGCTTGTTGGATGACATATTTGAAATTATATCGTAGGGGCGACCCTGTATGGTCAAGCCAGGGGAGAAAGTCGTTTATGGTGCCCGGCGGGTCGCCCTTACGGAAGAGCCGTTAAAGGCGTTGAGGTGGGCGGGATGTAATCCACATCGCGCACCTCCAGGTCAGAGAATGTGACCGTCACCGGTGTATCCCCCATCGAGCGCACATAGACTCCAATTGCCCCGCTGGGAAAGGAAGGGTCGCTTACGCTGAACTGGTAACGCCCGTTGAGGAAGAGTCTCATTTCATTCCCTGCGGCCCAGACCCCGATCCGGACTTCGCCCGGTGCACCCGGCGCATCGCCGCTCGGGACCGGTTCATGGAGAGTCAGCTTGGTCCCACCGTTGACCCGCTCCGCACGGATCTCGTGATTGCAAGTCAATACAAATCGATAGAAGTAGCTGCCGACACCGCGCACGATGATGCCATAGTTATCCTCGCCGCGGCATAGGCTGGGACGGGCGGTGATCTCTGCATGGAAATCACTGAGCGGCAGTTGACGGCGCATGCTGGAAAGATAATAGCCTGGCTGCACAGCCAGCGTCAGGCGATTGCGATTGATCGCCGCGCTGCCGTTACCGGATGTAGCCGTATCCCAAACGGCGTCTTCCGAAAAGTCATCCCGAAGGGTCACTTTGCCAATGCCGGGACTCATCTCCGGTGTTCCGGTGTAGGTGGGAACCGTTAGCAGGGTAGGAGTCGCTGAAGCCGGGAACCAGACGATCGTCGGAGTCGGAGTCGCTGTGTCGGCTGGGAGGGGCGTTGCGGTTGATAGAGTCGAGTCCAGGGGCAGGCAGGCCACCGGGAGAAGAAGTCCATACAACAGGAGGAGGATACGCGCTGGTTTCATAAAGGAGTGATGACAATCTTCGTGAAGAAATGTTTGCAAGGTGTTGTACAATTGCCTCGCAAACATTCTACTGCTACAAGCTTCAAGTTTGGGACTTGATTGTACCTGAGGAAGGGGATGAATTTGAACAGTCACCCGTCGATGAATGTAGCACACTAGGAGAATCATATGACCGAAAAGCTGGTGCTTGTGACTGGTGCATGTGGTGAGATTGGTCAGGCTCTTGTGCAAGGTTTGGCAAGACAGGGAGGGTATCGCATCATCACGGCGGATCTTTCGCCACTGCCCGAGAGCATCAAAGCGATTTCAAGTGAGCATCAACCGGGGGATCTCGTTTACAAGATCAAGACATTCTACGACTACGATTTTGATATCATCTTTCATCTGGCAGCTTCGCTTTCCTCGAAGGCAGAAGTCTCGAGCGAAGACGCGCATCGCATCAACGTGGAGGGGACGATGCAGTTGTTGATGCTGGCCGCGTATCGTTCGGAGAAATATCATAAGTCTGTCAAGTTCATGTTCCCCAGTTCGATTGCCGCCTATGGGATGCCTGATTTGAGTGTGAAGCGATCAGCCGGATGCGTGAAGGAGGATGAATACAATCTGCCTCACACGATGTACGGATGTAACAAGCTGTACTGTGAAAAGCTGGGTATTTATTACAGCAAATACTACGGGCAAAAGCATCTGGATGAACACCCGCCTCACATGCTGGACTTTCGCGCGATCCGTTTCCCGGGCCTGATCTCCGCCTTTACGCTTCCCAGCGGCGGGACGAGTGATTACGGCCCCGAGATGCTGCATGCTGCCGCGCAGGGGAGACCCTACGCCTGTTTCGTGCGGGAAGATACGAAGATCTCCTTCATGGCGATGCCCGATGCGATCAAGTCCCTGTTGCTGCTGTTGGACGTGCCGCGTGAAAAATTGAATCATCAAGTTTATAACATTGCTGCGTTCGCACTGACGGCCGGAGAATTCCGCGAACGCGCACTGAAGGCGTTCCCCGGCGCGCGGATCACCTTCGAGCCGAATCCACGCCGACAGGGTATCGTGGACTCCTGGCCGGAGGATGTGGATGATTCGCTGGCACGCGCCGACTGGGGCTGGAAACCGGACTACAATGCAGATGCATTCTTTGACGATTACTTCCTGCCCGAGATCAGGAAGAGGTACGGAAGGTAGGGGACGTAAGTGCGGAAACAAGTAGACAGGTACACAAGTAAATGTGAATACCTGTCTACTTGTGTACTTGTCTACATAAAGACCCTGATATAATTCTCCGCCGATGAAAACTCGACCATTCCTCCTTCTTTGTCTGCTTGTTTTTATCGTTTTGGTTTTAGGGATTGTCCTCCCGCTGCATGGAGCCAACGCTGCACCGCATGCGCAGTTTGTTACGGCCACGCCGGGACCTGACGGCCGCATCCTCTACACAGTGGTGGACGGAGATAATTGTGGACAGGTCGCTCTCATACACGGGATCACAGTCACGCAGCTGCGCCAGCTGAACGCACGTTTGGACCAGGATTGTACGCTGACTGTGGGACAGCAACTGGTTGTTGGAGTTATTTCGAATGCCCCCACGGCGGGCCCAGCGCCCACGCTTCCGCCCGCGACGGTCACGGCTACGCCGGTCAGTGGGACCACGGAAGTCTGTGTTTTGTTGTTCAACGATATGAATGGCGATGCCATGCGGCAGGAGACTGAACTCGGGATCGATGGCGGAGCAGTCAGCCTCACCAATTTGAACGGTTCCTATTCCCAGACGCAAAACACCTCCTCTGCCATTGATCCGGATACCGAAGAGCCTGTCCGTGCCTGTTTCATTGATGTCCCGAACGGAGAGTACAACGTCAGCATGGCCGTGCCGGATGAATACAATCCAACGATGCTCTTAAGCTATACGTTGACTGTGAACGCGGGCGACCGCGCTTCCGTCGATTTCGGCGCGCAGTCGAAGACCGTCACGGTGAGCGAAACTACGGAGCCGGAACAAGGCAGCAGATCCTCTTTGCTGGGTATTTTCGGATTTCTTTTGCTGCTTGGAGGGGCCGGGCTGGGATATTATGCCTACCGCTCAGGTCAGCCGAAAAGCAAGCTCAAAGATAGCCCGTTGATGAAAAGATGAAAAGTAAGAGGAAAGAAGAAAGAAGTGAAAAGCTGGTTTATTTTTCACTTCTTTCTTCTTTTTTTTAATTCTTACCCCATCGGATAGCGCATCCTCTGTCCTCCAATGAGATGCAAATGTAGATGGAATATGGTCTGCCCGCCGTTGGGGCCGGTGTTCGTGATCAGGCGATAACCTCCCCTGGCAATCCCTTGCTCCTCTGCGAGTTTGCGCACAGTGGTGAAAAGATGCCCCATGAGTTGTTCATCTTCCATTTCCAGCGCGCCGACCGATTCAATGTGCCTGTTCGGCACGATCAGGATGTGAGTCGGTGCAACGGGATGGGTATCACGGAAGGCAGTCACCTGTTCGTCCTGGTAAACAATTGTAGCTTTCGTTTCATTTTTAATGATCTTGCAAAAAATACACGAATCGGTCATTTTTGATCTGATCCTCAAGAGGTGGGATAGGAGATGGGTTGCAAAAGACTTGATCATCGGTAAACTCAGCAGTAGTGCGGCTTCATTTTAACCGCAATGTATGAATGATATTAGAAAAATCTTACTTTCTCTGTGCCATCTTCAAAAAAGGATATAATGCTCGCGGTGAGCACGGTCGAAACGCTCGCGAAAAGGTATAAGGTATGAACGAAACAATTTTAACCTGGGTGATATTTATCCTTGCCTTCGGTGGCATGGTGTTGATCCATGAGTTTGGACATTTTATTGCTGCACGGTTGTCCAAGGTCGAGGTGGAGGAGTTTGGCATTGGTTTGCCCACGCCCGGAGCCCTGACGCTTTGGATCAATAAAGGTTTTCTGTTGCTGAAAAGCGGCAAAAGAATAGAGATTCCTCATAATTTCGGGCTGCCCATAACCTGGAACGAATTAATTGAAAACGAAGTAAAGATCACAGTCGATCAGGTCAACGATCGCCTGGTACTGCGTTCCATCGAAGTGTCCAAGGTTGAAGATCTGGAGCGCTATGCCACCTCTCGGCAGTTGGATCATGTTTATGTGGACCAAAATGGGAAAGTGGCCGAGCCGTCAGATGACCCATTCCGGTCTGCATCCCGCAAGACAATAAAAGCCGGGAAAACAACCGGAGCGATGGAACTGGTCGATGTGGTCACAGAAGTGCACCCCGGTACGCGCTTTACATTCAACTGGCTTCTCCTGGGTGGTTTTGTCCGCCCAAAGGGCGAAAACGACCCGAACGTCCCGGGTGGGTTGGCGGCTGCCAGCCCGTGGAAGCGGCTGTTTGTTCTATTCGCCGGTCCCGTGATGAACCTGCTGACCGCAGTCCTGATCTATAGCCTGATCTTCAACCAGGTAGGTGTTCCAGACGCGACCCGCGTATCGGTCTCTTCTGTTACTAAAGATGGGCCTGCCGCCCAGGCTGGGTTTCAGGCAGGTGACATTTTTATCAGCGGCAATGAAAAGCCTATCGTCAGTATTGAGCAACTGCGCGAGATTGTGAATGCCAATGACAACAAACCAGTCGTCTTTCTCGTGGACCGCAATGGCGAGCAAGTCGAATTAACCGCTACTCCGCAACTGACGCGTCTCGAGGATGGCTCGGAGCGTGTCATGATCGGTGTGGGGCTTGGATCTCCGTTCAAAACTCCTGAGTCGCCAATGGAGACCATCAGTTTAGGCGCGCAATTCACCATGCAAAATATTCGCATGCTGATTGCGCTGCCTGCTCAGATGATCCGTGGTTCGCTGAATAGTGAAGAGAGCCGGTTGATCGGACTCAAAGGCATTTTTGATGTCCTGCAACAGACCGTCAGCCGCGACGTGGAAGCCGCCAACACGCCTGTTGCCACACCTTCCACAAATCCGATCGACCGGCCTATCATGACGCTCAATTTGATCGCCTCACTTTCCGTTAGTCTGGGTCTTTTCAACCTGTTCCCATTCCCGGCTCTTGATGGCGGGCGGATCCTATTTGTGCTTCCTGAACTGATCTTCCGCAAGCGGGTTCCTGCGCAGTTTGAGAATATGGTCCATGCCGCCGGGATGGCTTTTCTGCTTTTGCTGATGATCTACATCAACGTTATGGATTTCATAGATCCTGTCTCGGTGACAATTCCTTAAATGATGAATACCACTTCCACCTCCTTTCAAACTGTATTGGATGCTTTGCTTTCAGAACGCAAAGACTTCCCGCGTCGTTACCTGCAGGAGTTTTCCGACATCGGGGCACTGGAGCTAAAGACTCTTTTGGATGTCTGGCCCAAGGTTAGACCCGGCCGAAAACTGACCCTGCTGGAGGAATTGGATGCTTTGGCGGAGGCGGATACGCTCGTCTGCTTTGACGATTTTGCCCGTTCCCTGCTCACGGACCCCGATCCCGAAGTGCGGACGCGCGCTATTCGTCTGCTGGATGAATACGAAGATCCCAAGATCGTCCCTTCGTATCTTGATATGCTCAGGAACGACCCCGATATCAACGTGCGCGTCGAAGCTGCCAACGCCCTGAATCTGTTTGTGGATCTGGGTGAACTTGAGAAGATCTCCGACAGTGTTTATCACCAAATTGAGGACGCGCTGCTGGCCTCCGCTGCCAGTGAAGACGATGTCCGCGTGCGGCGCACCGCATTGGAATCGCTTGGCTATTCCTCCCGCCCCGAGGTCTCTACGTTGATCGAATCCGCGTTCCATCGCCAGGACCCCAACTGGCAGGCGAGTGCCCTGGTGGCCATGGGTCGCTCCGCAGACGAACGCTGGGACGAACATGTGACGCGCTCGCTGGTCCATGTGGATGATCGCATCCGGAAAGCCGCAGTAGTGGCTGCCGGCGAACTGTCGCTGCAGCTGGCGCGACCGATCCTGCTCAAAATGTTGGGCGAAGAGGAGGAAGCCACGATCCTCAGCGCGGTGATCTGGTCGCTTTCCCAGATCGGCGGCGAGGATGTGCGCACCTATCTCGAGAATATTCTCGATCAGCTTGAAGATGATGACGAGGAGCAGATCGCGTTCCTGGAAGAGGCGCTCGATAATCTGTCATTCACAGAGGATCTCGACCGCTTCGACTTACTGGCAATTGATCCCGATGACGAACTTCTTGAACTCGAAGAGGATGACGAGGAGGAGAAGTAGGTCGGGCTTGCAAAGAGTGTAGCCCGGCAGTTACTCTACAACCTCCCTACATATGCTTGTGATAAAGTCACGGAGAAGTATAATCTCCGTGACTTTTTGCTTGGGTCAACATTATGTCCTTTCCAATTCTCGTTTCTACATTTACCAATAACATCCTTCCCATCATCCTGCTCAGCGGCGCAGGCTTCGCGCTCGGAAAAACGCTCCATCTCGATCCGCGCACGCTGGGGCGCGTGGCATTCTATATTTTTAGCCCCGTCCTGATCTTTGATATGCTCGTCGAGAATCAGCTCAAGCTTGGGGAGGCGGCTGTTCTGGTTGCCTTTGCATTATGTTTTATTCTGACGATAGGTATCCTGACTCTGCTCGCGGGACTCCTCCTCAGATTGGAGCGCCCGGCGCTGGTTGCCGTTCTGATCACGACCATGTTTGCCAACACCGGGAATTATGGGCTGCCACTTGTATCGTTTGCGTTCGGTGAACAGGCTTTGCCTTATGCAGGCATCTACTTCGTCACAATGACCCTGCTGTTCTATACCCTTGGCGTATTCCTGGCATCGCTCGGACATATGAGTTTCAAGCAAGCATTCATTGGGCTGTTCAAGATACCGACCATATACGCGGTCCTCTTTGCCGTTTTGATCAACATGTGGAATATCGAGATCCCCATACCTGTTGCGCGTGCCATCGAATTGGCGGCCGATGGTACCATTCCTTTGCTGCTGGTCCTGCTTGGGACGCAGTTGACGCAGGTACAATTTTCCGGTAACCAGAGCGCAATGCATTTGAGTGTAGCGTTCCGATTGATCCTGGCTCCGCTGGTCGCATTGTCCTTCGCGGCGTGGTTTGGATTACAGGGTTTCTCCCGCCAGGCAAGCGTGACAGAAGCCTCCATGCCGACCATGGTAAGCACAACCGTCCTTGCCACCGAATACAATCTGGATTTCAAACTGGTGACCGCAGTCGTCTTCATCAGCACATTGCTCAGTCCATTGACGCTGACACCATTGCTTGTCTTTCTGGGGCGCTGATCATGAAATCTACTTCCACCTTCTCGCTTTTGCTGTTGTTCGTGATGGCGGCTTCAACTTTATTTAACGCGCGGCCGGCCGGGGCCCAGTCGGGAATCGAGCTGGAAAATGTCCAGGCTTCACATCAATTTGGGGAGGCGATCACATTCGTTGCCACGATCAAAGCTCCGATCCCCATCCAGAGTGTTTCGATCGTGATCTCCGATGAGGCGCAGCACCTGAACCATGTTGCTACACTGGTCCCGCAGGCCGATGGCCGGACGGAATTTCGTTTGGACACCAGGCAAACGCTTTTACGTCCGTTCTCACAGGTGAAATGGAATTATCAGATTACACTCTCGGATGGAAGCGTGGTGCAAAGCGAATCCTTCTTTGTTCGCTATATTGATAATCGCTTCACCTGGCAAACCCTGGAGGCGGACACGATACGTGTCAACTGGTATGCAGGGGATGCAAATTTTGGACAGGCTGTGTTGAACACGGTCAAGGCAGGGTTGGGTTCGATCAGCCAGTTGATGGCTGTCAATCTGGCGCAGCCCATCGAAGTTTACATTTACGCAACTACAGACGATTTGCAGGGCACGCTGGCGCTCGGCGGCGAAAACTGGGTTGCGGGCCATGCCGACCCGGCGCTCGGCGTCCTGATGATCGTGGTGGAGCCCGGTGACCAGCAAGGCATTACGATGGAGCAGCGCATTCCGCATGAGCTCATGCATGTCATGATGTATCGCGCGGTCGGCCCGGGGTATTACAACATCCCCGCATGGCTGCGCGAAGGCCTGGCGACCCTGGCAGAGATTTATCCAAATGCGGATTATGACGGTGTCCTGGCGGAGGCCTCTGCGGAGAATACCCTGATCCCGCTCAGGGATCTCTGCGCCTCTTTCCCAGCCGACCGGGGGCAGGCGTTTCTGGCCTATGCCGAAGCCCGATCGTTCACCGACTACCTCTATGACAGGTACGGTTCCATAGATTTACTGGGTCTCATTACTGAGTACGCCAGTGGCGTGGACTGCGAGCATGGTCCTCAACGTGCCTTTGGCGTTTCCTTTTCCAGCCTGGAAATGAATTGGCGTTCCTCCGTGCTGGGACAAAATACTCTTCTGCTTGCTTTGCAAAACATCTCACCCTATTTGGTGTTGCTGTGTTTGGTATTGATTATTCCATTTATCGGTATCCTGATCACGCTGCGAAAGAAAGGAGATCAGAATGGAGCAGAGTAATCAGAAGGTACGCGCCCACGTCTGGGTGAAGGGACGCGTGCAGGGTGTTGGCTTTCGTGCCTATGTGGAATACTGCGCGCGCCAGATCGGCGACCTGACCGGCTGGGTACGCAACGTTGGCTATGACACCGTGGAAGCCGTTGCCGAGGGGGAGCGCCCCGACGTGGAGCTCTTCATCCAGGCAATGAAAGATGGCCCCGGCGCCTCGCGCGTGGATGAGTCAAAGGTGGAGTGGGAAGAGCCAACCGGAGAGTTTCAGGAGTTTGGGGTGAGAAGAAGTATATAGTCACACTGGGATCAAAAAGCTTGCAGGCAATCGACCGGCAAGCTTTTTCTTGCGAATGGAAGCTACTTGGCCGGCATCCACATCCTGACTTCCTTCGAAAGCATCAACAGCGGAACCAGCCAGGCAAGAGGCAGCATGAGCCAGATCGGGTCCCATTTTGCGAACGAAGCCAGCAGGGCCAGCAGCACGGCAGATCCCAGCACCCACCGGTAAGGCAGAAACGGCAAATATTTTGATCTACGGTCTATGATGTAGCGTCTCAGAAAATAGGTCCCGGACACGATCAATAGACCCAGAAGGAACGCAAGTGTCGAACTCCCCATTTCCATCATATACATGAGAGTGAACACTACGCTGATAGATAGAACAACCGAAAGCGCGCCGGTCAGCCGCTTAACCCCCTCAGGCAAGATCGTCGTCCGGACGGGCAAAACGCCGAGGGTGCTCAGTAATTTGTCAGGTTCATCCAGCAAGTTGGTGACAGCATCGATGGAAACCTGTCCGTAACGCAGGTCCACCCACTGCACTTGTGAGAGACGCGGGTCAACGCCGCATCTTTGCAGCAGGACCGGGACTACGCGCGTTTTTTCAGGGTCACAACTCGAATTATTTTTATAAACAGAGAGTAAGGGCAGAACGATGTCCGCTTCCTGAAGGTTCTCGGTGGGAATGTGCCCTGCTTTCACAAGCGAGGCTTTGAATGCCTGGGCATAGAGTTTATCCTGTGGAGCCGATTCGATTGCCACTTTCATCAGTTCTCCGTTTTTCAGGTGTTTGGACAGGTCCGGGCGAGTGACACGGATGATTGCCCCGGTAGGACCGGCCCACCTGTACATCGAATCAGAGATCAGTAAGCGGTAAAGCAGAAAACAGACACCAAAGATCAGCAGCATGAGCGGTACGGATACACAAATGACTACCTGAAATACCCTTCCCATATCCAATCCGGCCCAGGCGTTGGTAAAGGAATGTGAAACGGGCATAAGCAGCAAAAACAGATTAGCAAAGACCAGGCTGTTCAATGCCCCGCTGAGCTGCCCGGCATTGTACGTACGGTTGCGAACGCGCCAGGGAATCTGGACGAAGCCCCAAATGGCCGGGAACCAGATCAGAATCAAAGACATCAACAGTCCATTAATGATCAGATTGCGGAATTCGTTTTCTGTCGGTGCATTGCCACCCTGAAGAACCGGGATGATCTGCTGATACACGATGTCGGATATGGCCAGGAAGATGATGATCCCGCCAAGGACAGCCAGAAGGGCCGCCAGGATGCTCAAGCCATAGAAAGTCTTGGCGGCGCCTGGCAGCCTTATCCCATCCTGGGGTGGCGCGGAAGTCATCTTTTGCGCGGGCTGAGCCAGCAACTTAACCAATTGATTCATGGCAGTGTCAAAACTGCCGGTGAAGTCTACCCATTCCAGCCCGGCTAATCCTGGGTCCACTTTACAGGGTTCGAAGATGATCAGGATGATGCGCTTGCCAGCCGCCAGGGACTTCGTCCACTCATCCTTGCAAGGTGCGGAAGCCATCGAAGCTTTCGAGGCCACCAGCAGGATGGCGGCCGCGTTCCCGACGCCATCATCCAACTGTGGTTGCCAGGATTGCCCCGGGACGAGTTTCCGAAAGTCAACCCAGTTGCGGATGCCGCGTTTTTCCAGTTCGCGCGAAAAACTGTCCACGAAGGTAACTTCCTGCCGGCAATAGCTGATGAAATAATATGGGGCAGATCCCGAAGCGGTCGGTGTATTCATCTGTTCTCCTTGTTTGATGCAAGCAATGGGTACTTGAGAGAAAGTTCTTAAAGTCCGCCAGTTCTTATTTTGGGATGATCTACCAATCAAGGGGAAATGCTACAGGATGTAACGATAAGATCTTCAACCAAATGAATCATACTACTACCTGCCGGCAGGTGTTTTACAGTTTTGTATAGCAAGGTGCCACTGATTTCACGGATGATTCAAGATCCATGAAATCAGTGGCGCGAGTTTGGGAGATTTTCCAGAGAGGGATATATTTACTCATACGCCAGCACTTCGCGGACGGTCAGCCGCGAGGCATTACGGGCCGGGATAAAACTGGCAAACGCGCTCAACAGCAGGACGACGGCCAGCCATAGCCAAAGCCCTGGCATGGAATAGGAATAGGTCAACGGGGCGCCCATCGTCGCGCTGCCCAGGGCCGCGTTCAGTCCCTGGGTCATCGGGATGGCCAGCAGGGAACCCATCAGCCAGCTCAACAGCCCGATGGTGATTCCCTCCACAATGAAGACCTGTGCTACGCCCCGGTTGGGTGCGCCAATGGCGCGCAACACACCGATCTCACGCGTCCGCTCCAGCACGTTGATGCTCATCGTGCCCATCAGCCCGAGTCCACCCACGAGCGCCAGCAGGAGCGCCATCACGAGCAGCAGGGCGACGATCGCATCGAAGATGGCTTCTGCATCCGCACGCTCTCTTGGAAGAGTGCTTATCATGCTGACGCCCAACCCCATGCGCTCGAAATGTTCTTCCAATGCCTTGCTTTCTGCATCCACTGAGGCAGCATCGTGCAGTCGGGTTCGGATCAGCAGCGCATCTGCCTCACCGACTCGATTGGTCACTTTGGAAAGATAGTCATAGTTGACATAAATGATCGAGCCGAAAGAACTTCCTATGAATGTTCCGACGATCTTGAACGATCGTTCTTTCCCGTAGATTTTCAGAACGATTTCCTTCCCCAGTCCAAGTTCCGGCTCGTCCTGAAGCAGGGCGGATGGCACCACTACGGCATTATCGTCCTCCGGTGTCAACCAACGTCCTTCGGCGATGGCGGGCGAGCGGACCAGAGACGACTCACCGATGTGAGGCGCGAACATATACATCATGCCGCTTTCACTCTCATCGGAGCGCACCATACGGGCAGGTAGCTGGATCCACACGTCGGTTTGCGTCACGCCGGGCACGGCCAGCGCTTCCTGCTGAAGCTTGTCGGCGCGATAGGGACGGTCGAAGGTCAGCATCACATCGAAGTCGAACCATTTGATCATGTCGTCGATGGTGCTGCTCAACGAAGACCGTACGTTGAACACACTGACGAACGTGGCGGATGCCAGGGTCAATGTGATCAGGGTCAGCGTCAGCCGCCCTTTGCTGCGGAAAGTATTCCGTATCGAGAGCAGGAACGGACGGATCGAAAGCTTGCGGGTGAACCACAGGTTCGAGCCGGAGAGCAACTGGTCGATCCAGTTCTTGCCGAAGCGGCCCTTTCCGATGGTGTAGGTGCTCATCGCTTCCGCGGCGCTGATCCGCAAACTGGAGAGGAAGGGAAAGATCGAAGCCAGTACCGGCAGTACCAATCCAATGACGATCTGGGCCAGCATGGTCTGCGGCGGGACTTCCATTGTGCCTAAATTGAAATTGAACATGGCAGCCAACATCTGGCTCAGGGCGCGCGCGCCTATTGTGCCAAGAGGGATGGCAATCAACAGTGCCAGGATGCCATAGGAGATGACCATCACAAAATACATACCTAAAATCTGCAGGCTGCCACCGCCGATGGCCTTCATCACCGCGATCTGACGTTTCTGTTGTGCCAGCAAGGCCGAAACCGTGTTGACGACCAAAAAGACGCTCAGAAACAGTGACAGTACTCCAAGCGAGCCCATGAGTAACAGGATGCCTTGCAGAATATCATCCATGGGCAGTTGCCCCGGTTCGGCCGTCATGCTCAATGGAATCGTATACCCGGACCTTTCGGCTCTATCCTTGACCTCGTTGACCACCTGCTGCGCCCAGACTTTATCCTCAGGATGGGTGGAGATCACATACAACTCGTTGAAGCCATACGGCTCGCCCAGCCATTCCAGCGTATCGAAAGAAATATATCCGTACGGAGTGCTGTCCATCGGAGCAGGGATCTGAGCGGGGTCGTATGCCAACCCGACGATGCGCATTTCACGCTGGGTATCGTTCGGCAGCTTGATGCGGATCACGTCACCGACTTGTGCATTGATGACCGAAAGCGCGGCCCGCTCGATCAGGATCTCACGTTCCGGCGGCGGCCAGGCGCCGCTCTCGGAACTAACCTTGTTTACATGGATATCGTTGTAGTCGGCGATCACGAACAGGCTGATGTTCTGCCACTCCCCCGGAGCGACTTCCACGCGCGCAGACACATTGCGACGTGCATCCGCTTCCTGCACCTCCGGCATGGAGCGCACCGCTTCGAGAAAATCTTCATCGAAGGGTTCGACTGTTCGGATTGTGCCGCTCGAGGGATGGATGGCGGCGAAACTGCTCGCTAATCCATCCGACAAAATCGTGCGGGCGCTCAGGATGATCCCGATGGCAAACAACCCGACTGCCATGGACAGCACGATCAGCAAAGTTCGGGTCTTGTTGCCAAACAGATCGTTGATGACTTTGTACCAGCGCGGCCTAAGCATGTGTGCCTTCCTTTCGTTCCTCGCCGATTACTTCCCCGTCTGCGAGAGTGATGATCCGCGACCCGCGTTTCGCCACATCCTTATCATGCGTGACCAGGAGGATCGTATGCCCCTGTTTGACCAGCTCCGCGAACAGATCGACGACTGCCGTCGCCGTCCCCGAGTCGAGGCTGCCGGTGGGTTCATCTGCGACGATGATCGCCGGATCGTTCGCCAGAGCGCGCGCGATCGCCAGTCGTTGCTGCTGTCCGCCCGAAAGGGCTGTTGGATATTTCCTGGCGTGATCGGCGATATCCACCTGTTCGAGCAGTTGCATGGCGCGCTGACGCGCCTCCCGCATGGAGTAGCGCCAGGCGAAGTCCATAGGCAGCATCACGTTTTGGAGCACTGTCAGCGTGGGCAGAAGCTCAAAGGACTGGAAGACGACGCCCATCGTTTTGCCGCGCAGTTTGGCGGCTTTTTCCGTGCTGAAGCGATGCAAAGGCGCACCGGCAACCCAGATCTCCCCGGAGGTGGAACGATCCAGTCCGGTGACCATGTTCACCAGCGTGGTCTTGCCGCTGCCGGACTTTCCGGTCACGATCAGGAACTCTCTGGGATAGACTTGCAGGTCAATGCCCTGCAAAGCAGTGATCGAGCCTGCCAGGCTGTTATAGATCTTGACCACAGCCCGCATTTCGATCAGCGGCTGGGTTTCACCTGTGTTGGAAAGAATGTTGTGTTCGACCATGTTCGACTCCATGGGCTACCGGTTCGTGAACTCATCGACGATCCGCCCATCGGCAAGTTTGATGGTGCGTTGGGCGCGTACAGCCAGCTCGTTATCGTGAGTGACCATCAGGATCGTTTTCCCGGCCCCAGCCAGGTTCTCGAAGAGGTGGAAGACCATCTCGGCTGATTTCGAATCCAGGTTGC
>DASTJG010000530.1:0-3880 GCA_035716785.1 Anaerolineales bacterium | reverse complement strand
CGTTCACGATCCGTTCGATCATTCCCTCGGCGGTGATCGGGTCGGTAGGTTCGAGGCGCGGTCCAAATTCGACCCACGCTTGTATTTTTGTAGCCATAATATTTTTCTCCTTCGTAGGTTTTCTCGTCGCTTCAGGACAGGCAGGAGTAGCCCTGCGTGTCCCGGCAAAGTCCAGGCTCCCATAGGATACGGAGCCGTTCCCCTCCAGGGTGAATGGCTAGTCAGATTTGCCCAAGAAAGCCCCTCCTTTCCTCCAAAAGGTTCATCAAAACTATCCCGGCGCCGGGAACGGCGTGGTGAGCGTTGACCTCAGGCGATGCGGGTGTGTATTTTCAACTTTCAAAGTTTGGAATTCTTGACGTATCTATCCCGCCTGCGTCTGGATCAGCTATTCGATTACGCTCTTAGTATAAAAAGTTTTTTGTTCCGCGCGCGTTATAAATAAATTGCAGAATACCTACCCCTCCCCAGCCCTCCCCAAATACGACCATAGAAATTTTGAATGCGCATGAGTAGTTTCGGTGTCGGATTTGAGGAGGATGCCCGCAAGGGCGGGTGGAGCAAATACGATCATTCAATCGTACATCACGTTTCATTTCTGTGAATGAATGTAGGGAGTGGATAATCCAGTGGGCTAGCCACACACAGCCCCGACGGTTCGGTGCCGGGGAAGAAACTGTGCTTCACAGCTTCATCCCGGCCAAAATGGGAGAGCCTTCTTTATAAAGCTGATAGATTCCTGCTAAGAGCCTATCTGTAAAATACTTTCGAGTGATCCCAAAACACCCCTGGCACCGTCATTGCGAGCGGAGCGAAGCAATCTCTTGTACCGTAAATGGGATTGCTTCGTCGGGAAAAGCACCCTCCTCGCAATGACGGAAAAAGGCTTTGAGGGTGAATTTACGGATAGACACTAAGGCAGCGTCACCGTGAAATCCACCCTCCAGTTTGTGGATGCGCCATTGAGACTTACATCGACGTTCACGGTGTAATCGCCAGGTTCCACCGGTGTTCCGCCCGGCCCCCATTTATAGATCCCATCTTCGAAGACCCATTCGCTGCATGGTCCATTCCCGCCAAAGATGCAATATGCCGGGATGTTTTCGACGAGCGTATAGACCGTGTCTCCCTCGCTTGTCACCGTAAAAGTGACCGGGCCCATACCGTCGTCCGGTCCCTGCTCGATGCCGTCTTTGAGGACCTTGAATTGCAGTAAGGATGCCTCGGAAATGATGCCAACACATTCATAATCATCGTCGGCGTCGATACAGAACCCGCTGCCATCCGGATTCGAGGTCTGTGTGCTCTTCGGCAAAGGAGGTGCAGGCGGAGTGCCAAAATCCACGGAGGGCAACGAAGCTAACTCAACGTTGCAGGAGATGTATTGAGGACCGGCGCTGACCCAGCCCTTGTCCCCATCCGCTTGCACATATGCCCAGCTCCCGCCGGGGATCCCCTGGGGAGCAAATCCCAGAGGGATAATGCTGCTATTGGCAGGTAAAACCCTGATCGGCGGACGGTACGCCATGCCCGGCCCGAAGCGCAGATTGAGATCCTGAAGAACTGTACAACTCGACCCGGTATCGGGTGTCTCCTGATTCCCCTCCGCAGTCAGCGTTAGTACTGCTGTCTCGGAAACTTCGGTGATTGCGGATTCGGTTTCCGTATTTTGTGTGGCAGTCGGTTCAAATGGCGTTGGTGTCGAAACCGAAGTCATACACGCAATCATAGTCAGCAACGCCAGGGAGAGCAGAATCATCGGATGGGAAAAACGGTTGATGTTCATCAGTTACCTGCCGTCAATTCACTATACCATTGCTGAACCTCTTCCAGTTTGGGCTGGCAAGATATTTTGATGATATTGTCCTGGATCACCAGATCATCTGAAAGACCACCCTGTGAAATACACTGCCCAAACGCGTCGATCGATTTCTCGTAAGCTTTCAGCGCCCCGTCATAATCCTGTTTTGTCTCAAGAGCCCGCCCCTGCCATTGATAAACCACGCCAAGATATTCATACGTCTGAGCCAGATAGCGACGATACGATTCATGCTCGGGGACGGAAGCCTCGAATATTGGCCCGCTGGCTTCGAGAAGCTGAATGGACTCATCGAAGGCTTTCAAAGCCGAATCCACGTTTCCCTGCGCAAGCAAAATTGCGCCCTTCAATCTATGGGCGTTCCCCAGGGCAAGGCGGGCAACATCCTCAACAGGGTTTCCATATTGTTGCGTATCCGGCTTCAGTTCCAATACTTTCTGATATGCAGCGATTGCCTGTCCCACTAACTGGATTGCCTGCGGGTCAACAGGCTGGCCGGACGCCCGGGCTGCATCTGCAAGCGAGCTTGAACGTTTCATGTACAGAGCGCCAAGCGCGATATACGCACGAGCGTATTGGTCATCGATCGCAATCGCCTGCTGAAGCGCAGTCTCAGCTTCCTGCCAATAATCCTCCCGTCGATCAGGCTGGAGGTCGGAGAGAAACAGATATTCGCGCCCGATGAAGAACTGGATCATTTCCGATTGGGGCAGGACTTCTCCCGCTTTCAGGAACGCTGCCAACGCGTCTTCGCTCTGCCCCAGTTGTTCCTGCGCGAGACCTATTCCGATCCACGCAACGGCGGTGGATTGTCGCTTAAGCTCTCCCTGTACACTCACACCGGGATTATTCATATCAACGATGCGGATCGGCTTTCCTATCCGGGTGTTGCCCTGGATATCCTCGAATTTGTATTTCGCCTGCGGGGCGATCCAGAAATTCAGGATCAAATTTGGCGTTTCGGTACTTGTATCTATGTACCCATACAACAACAGATCGGCACCGATGTCCACTGCTGTTTTTTCAGCCAGGGCTGGCTGCACCAACGGCACGCGCGTCCGCGTAAAGAAGGTGCTCTCATTCGGCCAGACGACCAGATTGGGATCTTCCTTTTTGAGTTCCGTCCTCAAATAATTGACCGCCCACCCGCTCATCAGACGGCCGGCTTCTGAGGAATGGATCTGCCCATTGGCATCCATCTCGCCAAATTCTGCGACGGCAATATTGAAGGTCCCGTCGGGCATCACGCGGGGAGCGAACGCATTGGTAACACCCAATAGAATAACAACGACAATCCCCGCCAGCAGAGCTTGCACCCAACGCGCGCGCACCAGCTTCTGACCCTGCTGCGCTTCCTTTCGGGCGGTCTTCTGGCTGGCATCCAGGAATTCCTGTTCGGCAAGGCTGATCAGTTCTGTATTTGCCTCTGCCCATTTCAGGGTCTGCCTGAGGCGCACGCCGCGGTACAACGCGCCGGGGTCACGACCCAGTTTGATCCAGTCGTTGGTGTCTTCGGTCAACTGCCTGTGAAGGATCAAACCCTGGCGATTCTGATCGAGCCAATCCCTCAGGGTGGGCCACTCACGGATCAGCGCTTCGTGAGCCACCTCCACCACGCGCGTGTCGTTCGGCTCGAGGGTACCGGTTGTGACCAGGCGCGCCTCCGTGAGGATGCTCAGTACTGCGTCAATTGTGGCAGTATCGGTCGCCCGCGTGATCAACTCCGAGAAGGTCGCTCGCCGACGGGTATCCGGCGAGTCCTCGTTCATTTCGGCCAGCTTGATGAAGATCATGCGCGCGATGGGCTGCTGTTCCGCACTCAGGCGTTGACGGAAAACGGTCTCGGCAGTTTGAGCGATCGCACCCCGGACTCCGCCCGCGGCGGTATAGCCCGAAACGGTCAGGACTCTGCCCCGTCTGCGTTTCCATGTTTCAAGCAATGCATGGGAAAGCAGAGGCAACGCGCCCGGTTCACTTCCCAGGTCGTCAAGGATGACCTCCACCAACCCTTCCTGTACTTTCCAATTCCCCAGGGCAGCCGGCTGCAGAATGGCACGGACC
>DASTJG010000529.1:0-2999 GCA_035716785.1 Anaerolineales bacterium | reverse complement strand
GTCGGTCTTTCAGGCATCCCAATTTTGCTGAACACAAAGGATACCGAGCAGATCATTCAGGCCGTCGCGACCATTGCGCCGACCTTTTCCGCCATCCAGCTGGAGGATATTTCGGCGCCGCGCTGTTTCGAGATCGAACGGCGCCTGCAGGATATGCTCGACATCCCTGTGATGCATGACGACCAGCACGGCACAGCCGTCGTCACCACTGCGGCGTTGAAGGTGATGACAAGGCGCGCCGGTGTGGATATTAATAAAGCCGTGATCGGTCAGATTGGACTGGGCGCAGCCGGACATGCCATTGGGAAAATGCTGATGAGCCTCACGGGCAATCCCGTGTTGGGTGCAGACCTGAACGAAGATGCACTGGCACGCTTCGAGCGGGATGGCGGCAAACGGACTACTCTAAAAGAAATTATGTCCGAGTGTGAAATCGTCGTTGCCACCACAGGCGTGCCGGGACTCATCAAGCCGGAGATGGTCCGCAAGGGACAAGTCATCCTGGCGCTCTCGAATCCGAAGGCGGAGATCGACCCCGATCTGGCATTGGAGCGCGGGGCCATCTTTGCCGCGGACGGCAAGTCGGTGAACAACGTGATGGGCTTCCCCGGCATCTTCCGCGGCGCGGTCGATTCGCGCGCGCCGCGCATCACCCACGAGATGCTGACCGCCGCGGTAGAGGTCCTCGTGCGCATGACGCCCAGCGGCGAACTGATGCCCAATCCGCTGGATAAGAAGGTGCACCATGAAGTGGCGCGCGCCGTGGCCGAGACTGCCATCAGGCAGGGCATCGCACGCGCAGAATATATTCCGTATGTGGAGGAGTAAGGGCGGGATGACCCCGCCCTTACGCAATCGTTTCTTTCAACGCCGTTCCCAAACGTGTGATCCCTTCGCGGATCGTATCCGGTGATGAATAAGAGAAGTTGAGGCGCATCGTATTCGCGCCTCCGCCGCACGGGTGAAATGCCGCGCCGGGCACGAAGGCAACCTTCTTCTCGATGGCGCGTTTGAGAACTTCTGCCGCATCCATGCCCTCCGGCAAGATGCCCCACAGGAACATGCCGCCCTGGGGTTTGCTCCAGGTGACTCCCTGCGGGAACACCTCTTCCATCATTTCGCACATCACATCCCGGCGTTCCTTGTATGTAGCACGGATCACTTTGACGTGCTCATCCAGAAAGCCGTCTTTCCCCACCTGATAAGCTACATATTGATTGAAGGAGGATGTATGCAGGTCGGCGGCTTGCTTGGTCATCACCAGTTTGCGGATCACCTCGGGCGGTGCAATGACCCACGCCAGGCGCAGGCCGGGAGCCAGCAATTTGGAGAATGTACTTAGATAAATGACGTTTCCGGTGTAATGCCCGCCATTGGGACCGCGAAATTGACTGTCCAGTGAGACGACCGAGGGAATGTGGTCGCCTTCGTAGCGCAGCTGCCCGTATGGATCATCTTCGACGATCGGCACGCCATACCGGTCTGCAAGCTCGACCAGTTTCTGACGCCGCTCCAGGCTGAGGGTCGAGCCGCCGGGGTTCTGGAAGTTCGGGAGGACGTAAATGAACTTCGGTCCGATGCGCAACGCCGCTTCCAGTTCATCTACGATCATGCCATCCTCGTCTGCGCGGACAGGGATGTACTGTGCACCATAGGCGTTCCAGGCCTGCAGCGCACCAAGATAAGTTGGCGATTCGACCACAATGTAATCGCCGCGATTGATGAACAATCGTCCAATGAAATCGAGCGCCTGCTGGGAGCCGGAGGTGATCAGAATGTTGTCAGGGGTCACCTCCACGCTGTAACGGGCGGTACGCTTGGCGATCATCTCACGCAGGGGCATATATCCTTCCGTCGTGCTGTACTGCAGGGCCTGCGGACCCAGGTTTTCAAGCACATAGTTACAGGCTTCCTGAAACTGTTTTACCGGAAAAACTTCTGGCGCCGGTAACCCACCTGCGAACGAGATGATGTCTGGCTGTTCGGTGAACTTTAGCAGTTCGCGGATGACCGAACTTCCCATTTTTTGCGTCCGATGGGCGTAACGATACTCCCAGGGTGTCTGCATTTTTTCTCCTTGTGTAGGGGCGACCCGCCAGGTGAGACATTCAAGACTTCAGACAAGATTCCTTGACAAATCATCTTACCTGAAGGGTTGGAAGGGTCGCCCATAGCGGTTCACCATGAAGATAAAAAAAGCCTGACAGGTATACGGGTTCCTGTCAGGCGGACTGACTCCTGAACAACAAGAGGTCACGAAGGATACATGCCAGAATCGGGATCATGGCATACACTATCTTACTCAAATTTCGTTTTCTGCGCAATTGACAACTGACACTATTTTTTGTGATTCAGGAACTTGTAAGGTTATACTTGTAGGGGCGAGGTGATCTCGCCCAGGGCAGGGTGACCCAGCCCCAACACCAATTTAGAGGAGATAGACATGACCAGCGCGATCATGGCTTTTTTGCACCACATCGCGGCGTTTACGCTTACCGGTGCCATCATCTATGAGCACATCACGTTCCGTAAGGATTTATCGCTCGCCGAAGCACGCCGAATTCAGATCATGGATATTATTTATGGGATCTCCGCAGGGGTGCTTGTGATCGTCGGACTCCTGCGCGTGTTCTACTTCGAGAAGGGCGCGGCGTTCTACGCCCAGAACTGGTTCTTCTGGACCAAGATGGCCGGCTTCGCCTTGGCAGGTCTGGCCTCGATCTACCCGACCCTCCGGTTCCTTTCGTGGCGCAAGGTCGTTGCCCGGGGACAGGTCCCTGAAATCTCAGACCAGGACGTGAAGCGCATCAAAATGGTCCTGCGCCTGGAAACACTCGCGCTCGCGATTATTATTTTCTCTGCGGCCTTGATGGCGCGCGGGATCGGAATGATGTAGTCGGGACGGGCAGCTGCCCGTCCCTACCCAAAATAATATGATTGTTCTATCTTACTTCCAGGCAACACAAATCCTTGAGGCACGAAAGAACGGTCAATCCGTT
>DASTJG010000528.1:0-19728 GCA_035716785.1 Anaerolineales bacterium | reverse complement strand
GGTGCCAGCCGCGGCATCGGCAAGGCCATCGCCGAGACATTATCAGCCGAAGGGATGAAACTTGTGCTGGCAGCGCGCTCGCGCTCTGACCTCGAATTGCTCGCCAGATCGCTGCCAAATGAATCTCGGGTGCAAACCATTGACCTGCGCGAGCCAGAGTCAGGGAATCGGGTAGTCGCGGCGACAATCGAGAAATTCGGCAGGCTCGATCTGCTCGTCAACAACGCGGGCGCTACCCAACGCGGAGACTTCCTCACTCTGACCGACGAGGAGTGGCTGGACGGCTTTGCCCTGAAATTCTATGGAGCCATGCGCCTGTCACGGGCTGCCTGGATTCATCTGCAAGCGACCAAAGGGACGATCATCAACATCATCGGCGTCGGCGGGCGGACGGGCAGCGCCGAGTTTGCCATCGGCGGCGCAGTCAATGCCGCGTTGATGAATCTCACCAAAGTCCTTGCCGATCGCGGCATCAAGGACGGCGTGCGCGTCAATGCCATCAATCCCGGCTCGATCGCCACGGAACGCTTGCAGACCCGCATCCGGACCTATGCCGCAGAAAACAATATCGAGGTTGAGGAGGCCGCGCGGCGGATGCCGCAGGGAATGAAGATTGCCCGTTTCGGGGAACCGGCTGAGATCGCGCGGGCGGTTGCGTTCCTTGCCTCCCCCCAGGCAGCCTACATCCAGGGAGCGATCCTCGATGTGGATGGTGGTGCAACGCGAACCTTATAAATCGGGAAATGGCAATATAATTCAGTCATCTTTGTTCGGGTTGGAGGCTGACATGAGGTGCCCGGTCTGCAAAAATGTTCTTCTCGGTCCGATCACGCTTCTGGATGGATTGCCTGCTAGGCAGTGTTCCAATTGCAATGGCGTCTCGATTTCCGCCAACGTTTATCTCACCTGGAAAAAGACGCTGGAACGTGAATTCCATCCCAAAGAAAGCGCCATTGAGATCGACCCATCCTGGGAAGTGAAGGAATTAAAGCTTTGCCCCGACTGTGGTCACATCATGGCGCGCTATAAGATCTTTCCCGATACCGATTTTTACATCGACCGCTGCCGTAATTGCAATGGCATCTGGCTTGATCGCAATGAGTGGGATGTATTGATCGACCGGAACCTGCATGATAACGTGAATGAATTCTTTACTCGCCCCTGGCAGGATAATCTCCGCGCAGCAGAGACCAGAAATCATCTGGAACAGATCTACCTCGAAAAACTTGGTGAGGAGGATTACGAACACGTCAAGCAGGTCCGGGAGTGGATGAAGGACCATCCCATGCGCGGCATGCTGCTGGCCTTCCTGGAGGCAGACGATCCGTACAAGATTTAAAATTTCTGTCATTGCGAGGAGTGACACTGTGTGTCACGACGAAGCAATCTCAGTTACGATTTATAAACAAGGAATTTTGCGTGGGATTGCTTCGCCGCTGTTTCGACTGCTTTCGCTACGCTCCCTCCGCTCAGCGAGAGCGGCTCGCAATACGGATCGAGGGATAAATAATAACAATGCATAACAGGCATATCCGCAATTGGCTGATTTTCTCCATTGTGTTGTTGTATGTGATTTCCGTAAGACATGAGCTTGTCAATGCACTGTTAGCAACTTGGGTGGGCGCGTGGACAATGAGCAAATTATGTAAACCCTTTTTCGGGCATCATCAGGGCTTTGAAAATCTGGCTGTATATGAATTTATTCCGTATCGGGCTATGATAGTTGAGCTACTATTCGGACCTTCAAGAAAACTGACTTTCTTCGTTTTGCTCTGGTGGTCTTGTGGAATTTTGACAGCACTTTTGACATATCAGTTACTAAAGATATTGCTTATTCCTTCATGAGCGAACTTATTCCCATCCACTTTTACGATCAGCCCATCGAACCGATCTTCGATACCGCGCCGGCGCGCGAGAAAACGCCCGATTGCCCGAATGGCTTCGTCTGGGAGGAGAAGGACTATCGTGTCCTTGAAATGCTCTCCGCCTGGAGTGACTTTGCGCGCCGCGGCAAAATGGCGCGCAACATGCGTCCGGCCCACGCCGCGGTGGCTGCCAGCCGCGGTTCGTTGAATGTGGGCAGGTTTTATTTCCGCGTCCGCACGGATACGGATCAAATCTTCGATATTTACTACGACCGGGCGATGAAAAGTGTCGATGATCGCAAGGGTCAGTGGTTTATTTATCGAGAAATGAGAGAAGAATGAATGTAGAAGATCAGCAGGTTCTTCCCACACCTGAGGTACCTGTCTACTCCGTCCCCTGGAAATTCATGGATAACTGGATCGCGGTCGGCATGCTGGCGCTGATCAGTGGTGCATTGTTTATCGTTGCAGCGCAAGGCGTTGGGACCGACATTATCCAAACCGCCGGGATCCTCCTGATCGAATTGGTTTATCTCCTGCCTGTGGTCTTGATCTTTGCCTGGCGGCGCGTCCACTGGAAGGTTCTGGGGTTTGGCAGGTTCACCCTGGAGACCATGGGCATCGGGTGTGGGTTATTGATCGGGGCTTATTCCATCATCATCGTGCATAACGTCATCCTGTACTTCCTCGGGGTGGATACACAGGGGGAAGAGATCATGAAAATATTTGCCGAACTGGAATCGCCGGTCTGGTTTTTTATCGTCGGCGTGGTCATGGCCCCCATCGTGGAAGAGGTGTTCTTTCGAGGCTTTCTCTTTCAGGGATTTCGTCAGAAGTACGGCTGGATCACGGCCGCGCTGTTAAGCTCGGCGATCTTTGCCGTCGCGCACATGGATCTGGTGGCGCTCATCCCAACCTTCATCCTGGGGGTTGTGCTGGCATATGTTTATCACAGGTCGAATTCTGTCTGGCCGGGCGTTATCCTGCATTTCCTCGTCAATGCAATGGGGTTTTGCGCCACATACTTTGCAATCTATTTTCAGGATTCTATTCCCTCGTGATCAGCCTCACCTGGCTGTCATAAAAGAAGTAATCCCAGGCCCAGTTGATCAGCACCACCAGCCGGTTGCGGAACCCGATCAGGCGGTAGATGTGCAGCACCACCCAGATCAGCCAGGCGATCAATCCGCTAAAGGATAGCCCCCAGATGCGGGCCACCGCCGCATTCCGTCCGATCGTTGCCAGCAGACCGGGATCCTTGTAGCGGAATCCATCCGGTTTTTTTCCCATCAGGATCTTTCGGAGGTTCTTAGCCGCGGCCTCCGCCTGCTGCTGCGCAACGGTTGCCAGCATGGGCAGCGGCTGGCCCTTTTCATCCTCCACGTAGGCCGCGTCACCGATGACAAAGACTTCAGGATGCTGAGGCAGCTGCAGGGTCGGCTCGACCCGCACCCGTCGCGCGGCGGCCTGCTGGACCCCGAGCCGGTCCGTCAATTCGGCCGAGCGCACGCCCGCCGTCCAGATCAGGGTATGGGCGTCGATGTGACTACCGTCTGCCAGCGTGATCCTTTGTCCGTTGTAATCGGTTAAGCGGGTGTTCAGCAGGATCTCAACATTCTTGCCTCGCAGCAGTTTCATCGTTGATTTGCGAAGTTCATCGGGATAAGCAAGCATCACGCTGTCCATTGCCTCGAGCAGCAGGACGCGCGACTCCCGCAGATCCATTTGGGGGTAATCCTTCGTCATCACGTGAGTGATCAACTCTGCCAGCGCCCCGGCGGTCTCGACTCCCGTGGGCCCGCCGCCGACGACGACAAACGTCAGCATGGCTTTGCGTTTGTCAGGGTCCACCTCGCGGCTGGCCTGCTCGAACATCCTGAGCAGGTGATTGCGCGTGCCGGTGGCGCTTTCGATGCTCTTCAGCTGGAAACTATTCTCTTCGACGGAATTCAACCCGAAGAAGTTTGTCTGTCCGCCAATCGCGAGGATGAGATGGTCATAGGCGATCACGGAACCGTTCATTCTGACATAGCGCGCATCGAAATCGAGCGCGGTGACTTCGCCCATTTGGAAGGTTAAGTTTTTCTGCCGCCGGAAAATGGTCCGCAAGGGATAGGCGATCTGCGAAGGTACAAGCCCCGCGATGGCAATTTGATACAGCAAGGGCTGAAATAAATGATAGTTGTGGCGGTCGATCAATGTGATTCGCACCGGCGCGCTCGCCAGTTTCTGCGCGGCCATCAATCCGCCAAACCCCGCGCCGACGATGACCACATGGGGGAGTTTTTCCGTTTTCACTCTCTGCTCCTAAATTGTGTAATATTTCACAATTATTATAACCAAATCGGTCCGATTTGTCAAACTGTCCCCCACCAAAAAGGCGACAGAGTAATCTGTCGCCTTGATAACGGAATCCATGCCCGGCTGCGCGCGAGGCTACAGTTCCCAGAAGCGGAAGCGCTCGAAGCCCACCGCGATCATGCGCAAATCCACGCCCAGGATCGAGGAAAATACGAAGACCCCGGTCCAGAATGCTTCTGAAACAAATGGAACGAACCAGAACAACAGCAGAATGATCCAGATGGTCACACCACGGAAGCGGTCAACCTGCATCCGAATGGCCGGGTGCAGAAAAGGTTCGAGGGCATTGTATCCGTCGAAGGGAGGCACGGGGATCAGATTGAAAAACACAGCTGATATCTGCAGTGCAAGCAGGAAGGAAAGCCCGGGCAAAACGACCGGATTGAGCGAGGCGGAAAAAAAACGAAGGATGATCCCCAGAACAATCGCCACCAGCAGGTTCGCAAAGGGTCCAGCCAATGACATGGCGCTCAGCATGAAGGGATTGCGAATCCGCCAGCGCTCGATGTACACCGCCCCACCCGGCAGGCCAATCCCACCCAGCATCAGGAAAAGCAGGGGCATGATGATGGAATATAAAGGATCGGTATATTTGAGGGGATTGAATGTGAGATAGCCTTTTTCGCGCACAGTGTGATCACCACCCAAATATGCGACCAGTGCGTGCGAGAATTCATGCAGGCAGAGCGAAAAGATCCAGCCGAAAAATACGATTGTGAAGGTCATTTTGAACCCCTGAAGTTCGAGATTTCTTTTTGCATCACTTCGACAGGAAAGTCCATCCCGTGAGCGGGGTAGATCCGTTTGATGCCCATGGGCAAAATCTTTTCCCAGCTTTCGACCAGCATATTGATGTCATCTGCGAGGATGGGCAGGCCCGGGGTGAGGCGCAGATACCAGTCGTTCATCGCCATATCGCCGACAAAGGCTTCGCCCGAATCCAGGACAATGCTCACATGTCCCATCGAGTGGCCGGGCGTGTAAAACACTTTGCCCGGGATACCATACTCCGCGAGCGACATGCCGATATCATCGATGACACGATCCACTTTCACGTGCGGGAGCTTTGGGTGGATGAGTCGTTCCGCCAGCCAGCTCATCGCTTTGCCATACGGCGTCACGCCGCGCGGGAAAGCCGGATTGCCGTTTTCCACCCAGGGCTGGTCGCAGTAATGAATGGCAACCTGCGCGCCCGTGGCTTGCTGGATGGGATGCAACGACCCGATGTGATCCCAGTGCCCGTGTGTGAGCAGGATCAGGGATACTTCTTTCGGGCTGATGTTCAACGCTTGCATGCCACGCGTAAAGGCTTTGATGCCTCCCTGCGCGCCGGCGTCGATCAACACGGTCCGTTCGCCGCGCAGTAAATAACAATTGCAGATTCCCACAGGGATGCGATGAAAAGAGAAGTTCATTCCGTGTATCCTTTCGGGTGTGATTTATGCCATTCCCAGGCGCTGGAAATGATCTCATACAGATCATCGTGTTCGGGCTTCCAGCCAAGCTCACGCTTTACTTTTTGGGAGGAGGCGACCAAACGTGCGGCGTCGCCCGCGCGGCGCGGCAGTTCCCTGACCGGGATCGCGTGCCCTGTGACCTGACGCGCCGTCTCGATCACCTCGCGGACCGAATACCCGTTCCCGCTCCCCAGGTTGTAGATCAGGCGGTCGCGTTCGCGCAATCCATCCAATGCCAGCAGGTGTGCAGACACCAGATCGGAGATGTGGATGTAGTCGCGAATGCAGGTCCCGTCGGGCGTGGGATAGTCGCTGCCATAGATTTGTGCTTCCTCGCGTTGACCAAGGGGCACGCGCAAAACCAGCGGGATGAGGTGTGACTCCGGTTGATGAGCCTCGCCGCGCCCTGGCAATGCGCCGCAGGCATTGAAGTAACGCAGCGCTGCAAAGTGCAGACCGTGAATTTGGCAGTACCAATCTAATGTCTGTTCGATCATCAGCTTGGTATGGCCATAGACGTTGGTCGGATCGAGCGGCGACTCCTCCGTCAGCGGCTCATCACTGGAGCGATAGACCGCAGCGGTGGAGGAAAGGACGAAGCGTCTCACCCCGGCGCGGACAGCGGTTTCGATCAGAGCCAGTGAATTCGCGACATTATTGTGAAAGAAGCGTCCGGGGTCTTTCATGCTTTCGCCGGCTTCGATGAAGGCCGCAAAGTGCATGATCGCCTCGAACTTTCGATCGGTCAATGTCTTGGCAAGGGCGTGACTATCCGAGAGGTCAGCTTCGATGAAGTTCGCGCCCGCAGGCACCGCGCCACGATGACCGGTGACCAGCGAGTCGTAAACCGTAACGTCATATCCTGCTTTGAGCAATGCTTCTGCGGCAGCGGAACCGATGTAACCTGCTCCACCCGTAACGAGAATATTCATAAGTTCTCCTGGATGCGGGGATTATAAACTGCTTATGGCCCGATCCACCCCTCAGCATACCAGCGGATGTATTCTTCCATATGCGCGCTCCAGTATTCCTCGGTATGTGCTCCGCTGTAGAGATGCCATTCATGGATCAAGCCAAAATCATTGAACTGGGTTTCCACCTGGCTTGCCCGGGGCAGTTCCGGATCATTGTCACCGATGTCCATGAAGACGCGCGGGCGAGAGGAGGGCGGGATGTTCGCCAGCCAGCCTGCAATCTCGGAGGCATCCTCCTGTAGGACAGCCAGGGAATGTAAACCAACGCTTCCAAACAGGTCCCAGCGCGTGAGCCCCAGGTGCAGGGCCCAGCCTGCTCCACGTGACAGGCCTCCGATGGCACGCTGGTTTCGATCGGGAAGTGTCCGGTAGTTTGAGTCGATGTAGGGGATCAATTCATCCACCAGACGTTGACCGAATCCCGGCCCCGGAGGCAGGTTCCAGTAATGGTCGTCGGGAAAGACGATGATGAACGGGATCGATTCACCGGACAGGATCAACCGGTCCATCACGTTGGTCGCGCCGAGGCGGATCCATTGATCGTCGGTGTAGGTCTGTCCGTGCAAAAGATAAAGGACCGGATAACGCTGGTCTGTTTTTTCATCGTAACAACGCGGCAGGTAAACACGGAATTCCTGCGGAGGATTCGTCGAGTTAAGACTGCCCTCATCCACGCGGCCCGGATTGGTGAGACAGCCGAGCGGCGTGATCGTGGCTGTAGGCGCAGGGGAAGGAGTGATCGTCGCGGAAGGTACGGACGAGGCTGTAGGGGGAAGAGATGTGGGAGTGGGAACAGGCTGTAACGGTGAACAGGCATAAAGCGCCGTGAGGAGCATAAGCAGCGTTGCTATTCGTTTTGTTGCTTGACGGGTTATCATTCGCTGCATTATACTCACAGACCTAATGACGGGGCGTAGCGCAGTCCGGCTAGCGCGCTTGCTTTGGGAGCAAGAGGTCCCGGGTTCGAATCCCGGCGCCCCGACTTGGTTTATATCTACATTCTCCGTAGTCAACGACTGCAACGATATTATGTGGGGTCGGCAGAAGTCATAGAAAAACGTCTACAAGAACACAATGCTGGCAAATCCATATCAACGCGTGCAGGAGCACCGTGGGAATTGATTCATACTGAATGCTTCGCAACACGCTCTGAAGCAGTGCGTCAGGAACAAAAAATCAAAGCCCGGGGAATCGGGCGTTATCTTTCCGACATCGAGAGAGGATGAAGAGGCTAGCGCGTGGCGCCTTTGCGCCAAGGTCCCGGGTTCTCATCCCACTCCGCTCACCTGCACTGCGCGCAGGCGCAAGTGTCGCTGCGGGGACTGCGTTGCTTGTCCCGGCGCCCCGACAGTTTTGTGAGACCCTGAAGGTTCCTAAATCCTTCAGGGTCTTTCTTGTTTAGTGCTAAAATACACATGGAGAAATCTTATTTTATGGCGAAGAAGTTCGATGGCGTGATCGAAGCCGTTCGTTACAAGAACGGACAAATTGCGGTCGTGCGCGCGTTCGAACGCCGCGGCACGGCATTTTCCGATCGCGTTCTGGTCGATCGCAGGGATCTCCTGGAACGGCTGAAAAAAGGCCAAAAGTACGTGATCGGGAAACGCAGGGAATTCCTGGCAGGCACGTTCGACGTACAGGAAAAACCTGTGCAAGTGCTGGAACAGAATGGCAAAGAGATCATCTCCACCCGCCCCGATGCAGACCACGATGAATTAGAGCAGGCACCCGTATTCTAGTTCCATATGAAAATCATAGATAAAACTCCCCTTCTTGATGAAAAAGGCGAACTGGGTATTCAGCAGCGTATCCAGGGCATGCTGAAGTTTGGTTTTGGCTGGCCCAGTGAACTGGACGCGCAGAAAGCGATCATTAACTATTTCGACCGCCAGTTGGAAAAGGGCTATACCCTCATTCGCAACATGACCCTGGGGGCCAGCGGGATCACGGTCCCGCTTATATTGCTCGGACCCACCGGAATCTATGTGATCCATGTGACCTACCTGCGCGGCCGCTACGAGGCCCGGGGTAGTTCCTGGAACGAGGCCTCCGGCAATGGCTACAAACCTGCTTCCGTCAATCTGATCCAGCGCACCGCGCGCATGGCCAACGCGGTGAAAGCCTTTATCGAGCGGCAGGGCATAAAACTGCCTGTTGAGATCGAGCCTGTCCTGATCGCGGGCAACCCAGGTCTGCACATTGAATCCGTCCGGCCGGCCATCAAAGTGATTATGATCGATGGCATCAAGTCGTTTGCCTCCAGTCTGGCAACGGGCAGGCCGCTCATGAGCATGGAAGTTGTGCACGATTTTGCAGATCGCATCGTCAACCCGCGCATGCCGAAGAAGGAGTCCCCTGTGGCATCTGCTCACGAGCCGTCTTTTTCCCCGGATGAAAAGACATTACCGCCTTCGCCGGGTGCCTCACGCGCCAGCACAATCTTCAACGCCGGCAAGGAAGCAAAACCATTCGACCCCGCAGATCTCGACTTTGCCATGCTTGATGAAGAGCCCGCCATGAAAGCAGCGCCTTCTGTGCTCGAGACGAGCCCGGCCCAACCCCTGCCGCCGCGGCGAGCGCCGCAAAGCAAAAAGTTTCTTGGCATGACACGCACTCAGGTGATTATTGTTGCCGGATTGGCATTTGCCTTATTGTGCGTGACCATTGTTGCAGTTTTGGCTGCTCTTTATTTCGCCTTCGGCACGTCTCTGACACTCCCTTGAACCCTTTCCTTTCCATCATTATCCCCGCTCATAATGAGCAGAATCGTCTGCCTGGGACACTGGAACAGATCTTCCGTTTTCTGGAACAGCAAAGCTTTACATCGGAAGTGCTTGTCATTGAGAATGAGAGCATGGATCAGACCTACGCGATCGCGCAGGAATTTGCCAGGCAGCATGTCAACATGCGTGTCCTGCGGAGCAAAAAGGGAAAAGGCGCTGCTGTTCAACATGGGATGCTCAACGCAAAGGGGGAATATCGCTTTATGTGCGATGCCGATCTCTCCATGCCTGTGGAGGAGATCGTGAAATTCATTCCCCCAAAGCTGCAGGACTTCGACATTGCCATCGCTTCGCGCGAAGCCAGGGGCGCGGTGCGCTACAACGAGCCCGCCTACCGTCACTGGGGCGGACGAGGCATCAACTTCATCATTCAAACCCTGATCCTGCCGGGGCTGAATGACACCCAATGCGGATTCAAATGCTTCCGCGCCGAGGTGGCTGAAGATATCTTCAGACGGCAAACACTCCTGGGCTGGTCGTTTGATATCGAGCTGCTTTACATTGCACGCCGTCGCGGTTATCGCATTTTGGAAATCCCCATTCACTGGTATCACTTTTCAGACAGCAAAGTCAGCGCTTTGCGTGATGCAGTGCGAATGATCCAGGATATTTTCCGCATCCACGCCAACGCGCGGCGGGGATTGTATGGCGCGAGTTAATCCCAACACTTTTTTTGAATCACAACTTTGGAAGAGCGGCTTGCTCCATTTGGCCGGGTTGGATGAAGCCGGGCGCGGCGCGCTGGCGGGACCGGTCGCGGTGGGAGCCGTAATCCTGCCAAACAGGAAAGCGCTCCTTTCCAGGACCCTGGCCGGGGTGCGCGATTCCAAGCAGATGACTCCCCTCGAGCGGGAGACACTGGCGCCGCGCATCAAAGAGATCGCGCTAACGTGGAGCGTCGGTTTTGCATCATCGGATGAAATCGACTCGCAGGGTATCGTCTGTGCAACCCGCCTGGCTGCGTTACGCGCTCTGGACAGTTTATCACTTGCCCCTCAATATCTGCTCACCGATTTCCGGCTTGAACTCCCACAGTTGGATATTCCGCAGACGGCACTGGTGAAAGGCGATGCACTTTGCCTGAGCATTGCAGTTGCCTCTGTACTGGCAAAGACCGCGCGTGATGAGTTGATGTGCGAGCTGGATGTGTGCTATCAGGGCTACGGGCTGGGGAAACATAAAGGGTACGGTACACAGGCCCATCGGTCTGCGCTGGAGCGGCTGGGGTTCTCTGCCATACACCGCAAATCCTTTTCATTAAAAACGTAGGTCACGCCTAAGGCGTGACCTATTTGTTTCCTAAAGCAGGATGACGCGGTACGGGCGGGGTTACCCCGCCCCTCCTCTTCGCAAAAAGAATTTTGTGATCTCTTCCGCAGTTGCCGGGATCAGCGCCAACCCAACGATCACACCCCATTCACGCAGGGAGGGGAAATGGGTATTGAAAATCGGCTGCAGGAATGGCACAGAGACAACCAGGATCAGCAATGTGATCGACAGCCCAACCGCATATTGCATGTAACGGTTCGAAAACATACCGATCCTGAAAAGCGAGGCGCGTTCCGAGCGGACGGTGTAGGCCCGGAAAAGCTCGCACAGGGACAGCGTGACAAATGCCATCGTCTCGGCAGTCTGCACGTCGACGCCGCGCCAGTCGTGGGCAATCAGATACGTGATCGGGTTGCCGATCACTTGTGCGCCTGACTCGAGATGCCAAATCAAGCCCAGGGCAAAGGCGGTCAACACGGCAGCAGTCTGTGCGATGGTTTGGACGATCAAACCCACTGTCATACTGCTGTTGACGATCGGCTCCGACTTGGAGCGCGGCTTCTGCTGCATGATATCGGGGTCGCCTTTTTCCACCGCGAGCGCCAGGGCCGGCGCGCCATCCGTGATCAGGTTGAGCCAGAGCAATTGGATTGCCGTCAGTGGCGCGGGAAGCCCGGCCAGCGTGGCAAGGAAAATGATCATAATCTCCGCAATATTGGAGGACAGCAGAAAGAACACGAACTTGCGGATGTTGCTGTAGATGATGCGGCCCTGTTCCACCGCGGCGACGATGCTCGCATAGTTATCGTCGGTGAGCACCATGTCGGCCGTTTCCTTGGCGACGTCGGTGCCGGTGATCCCCATCGCCACGCCGATGTCGGCGCGCTTGATGGCCGGTGCGTCATTGACGCCATCACCTGTCATTGCGACCACTTCATCATGAGCCTGGAGGGCGTCCACGATGCGCATCTTGTGCTCGGGCGACACGCGGGCAAAGACATCGGTATCTTCGATGACCTGCTTCAGTTGTTCGTCGCTGGTCTCGTCGAGCTGCGCACCGGTCATTACCTTTTTCCCGGGGCGCAGCAGGTGGATGGTCTCGGCAATGGCCCGCGCCGTGTTCGGATAATCGCCTGTGATCATGACGGTGCGGATGCCCGCCTCACGCGCCTGTTCAAGTGCAGGCTTGACCTCCTCACGCGCCGGGTCGATCATGCCGATCAACCCCACAAAGACCAGTTCTTTTTCAAGTTCTTCGGCTTTAAGTTCTTCCGGATTGTTGGGAACACTTTTAACCACGCGGTAAGCCAGACCCAGTACACGCAGGGCATCCTTCGTCATCTCATCATTGGCGGCGAGGATTTGTTGACGGACCTTCTCGCCCAGCGGTCTGGGTGTGTCGTCTATGTCCTGATACTGAGTACAAAGCTCCAGCACCACATCCGGTGCACCTTTGACCGCGATCACATCCCAGCCTTTGTGTCTATCATTCGTAAAGGGAGAGGGATCCTCCGGACGCGGTGTGATCACATCGTGAATAGTGATCATGCGCTTGCGTTCAGAGTCAAACGGGACTTCGCTCTCACGTGGATAGGCTTCTTTGATATCCACATAGGTTGTACCTGCCTTGGCCGCCGCGACCAGCAGCGAACCTTCGGTCGGGTCGCCAACAATGCGATAGGTTTGTTGCGCATCATTTTCACCGGTTGTTTCGATTGATGCATCGTTATTCAGGATTCCCAGCCAGAGCGCGGTCAGGGCGGCCGGGTACTTCGAGATGACGACCTTTTGGCCGTCAACCAGGAAATCGCCTTTCGGGATGTATCCGGTCCCGGTCACGCTGATGAATTGTCCATCCACCCACAGACGCGTGACCGTCATTTCGTTCTGCGTCAGGGTGCCGGTTTTATCGGAGCAGATCACGGTGGCCGACCCAAGCGTTTCCACGGAGGACAGCCTGCGGATGAGCGCGTGGCGTTTGATCATCTCGCGCATGCCGAGGGCCAGGGAGATCGTCACCACGGCCGGGAGCCCTTCGGGCACCGCCGCGATGGCCAGGCTGATGGCGATGATGAAAACTTCCGTGATGTCCGCCCCATATTCGGTTACGTAAGCAACTGGTCCGGTGAAAAGCTCATTGATGTTTGTCGAGTTGATGAGCGCAACAATAAAAACGATCGCTACCAGAAAGAGCGCCGCGTAGCTTAACGATTTTCCCAGTTGATCGAGCCTGCGCTGTAAGGGTGTCTCTTCGGTGTCTACACTCTGGAGCATCGTGGCAATCAGACCCAGTTGCGTACGCATGCCTGTGCTGGTGACCACCCCGCGCCCGCGCCCATAAGAAACCACTGTTCCCATAAAAGCCGTGTTCTTGCGGTCACCGAGGGGGACATTTTTATCAAGAACGGTCGAGGCATTCTTCTGTACCGCCAGAGATTCCCCCGTCAGGGAAGCCTCCTCGATACGCAGATTTATCGCCTCCAGTAAGCGTATATCGGCAGGAATGAAGTTCCCTGTTTCCAGGAAAACGATATCTCCCGGCACAAGTTCATGGGAAGGAATGGAAACCCTGTGTCCATTGCGCACGACCTGCGCATCGGGCGCAGCCAGTTTCTTGAGCGCGGCCAGCGCCTCCTCTGCCCGGCGTTCCTGCACGATTCCCAGCACGGCATTCAAAACTACGATGGCCATGATCGCTGCAGCTTCCACATAATCTCCCAACAGGGCTGAGATCACGGAAGCGACGATCAACAGGATCACAACAAAATTGTTCAGTTGCTGCCACAACATTTGCAAAAAGGTCGCGCGCGGGGCCTCTTTCAACTGGTTGGGCCCGTAATGCTCCAGGCGTCTTTTTGCCTCCTCGGAAGTTAATCCAATTTCCTGAACCTCAAAGTGCTCGAGGATTTGTTCCGCCTCGAGCGTATGCCATTCATGTTCATGATCTTTGAGACCGTGCGAGGCTTCGAGTTCGTCGTTTTTTTCAGGGGTCATGCAACCATCTCCAAAGTGATGTATGTGGTGCTGCAATTAAAAAAACCACCACACCGATTGTGGTGGTCTCGCCAACGCTTTCCAGCGCATGGATCACCGATGGCAGTTTCGCCAATGGGCTGACGATAATCCACTGGCGCCCCCGCTGGTGTGGGTGGGATTTTCACAAGGCGCCACGGCTACTCCCCATCCAACGTCAGTTTACCCTAAAATAATCGACTGTCAAGCCAGCCTGAATCGATTATTTTGTAGGGCGATGACAGGACCATCGGCCAGCAACTTGTCGAAGAGCCATGCTGCGGTGCTGCCCCGTCAGGCTACTGGCCGGCTTCCGGATCAGAAGGTTCGATCTTCGTACCCGAGGGAATTTCCGTATCTTTCGCGATTACGACAATCCCATCCCGTACACAATAAAGTTCATGATCGATATCCGGCCCATGTGGGAAGGGACGGATCACAACGTCATCACCAATCCGCACGTTCTTATCGAGGATCGCACATTCAATATGACAGTTCCTACCAATGCCGATCGGCAGGTTGCCGCGCTGTCGTTCGGCCGGATAGTAGTCCGCGCCCATGAGGATGCTGTCCTTGATGACCGTCCCTTCCCCGATCTGACTGCGAATGCCAATGATCGAATGTTTGATCTCTGCCTTGCGAACGTGGCAACCCTCGGCGATCAAGACATCCTGCAATTCACTGTGTTCCACCGTCGAGCCGGGCAGAAAACGTGCATGAGTATAAATGGGAGACTTGGGGTCATAGAAGTTGAAGGGCGGGTTTGAAAGCGTCAATTGCAGGTTGGTCTCGTAAAACGAACGGATGGTCCCGATATCCTCCCAATAGCCATCGAAATCAAAGCCATAGACTTCATGCGAATTGATCGCTTCAGGAATGATCTCGCCCCCAAAATCATCATGCCGCAGGTGATACATCAGCAGTTCATTCAGTACCTTGGTCTTGAACAGGTAATTTCCCATCGAGCCCAACAGGGGCCGCTCGGGATCAGCGCGGCTCACAAAACGATTTTGGACTTCGGGGTCTTTGGGTTTTTCCACAAATGCAGAAATTTTGCCATCTGCTTCGCGTTTCAGGATCCCCAGACGGGATGCCTCGCTGCGCGCGACCGGTTGAACGGCTACCGTGATATCGGCATCTTTCTCCCAGTGATATTCCGCCATAGTCAAATAATCCATGCGGTAAAGATGATCGCCAGCCAGGATCAACACATATTCCGCCCCGGTGGCCTGGATCTCGAACAGTTGTTTCCGAACAGCATCTGCTGTGCCCTGATACCAGGAGGTGCTCTGCGGCGTTTGCTCGGCGGCCCAGATCTGCACCCATCCGGTGTGGAAGACGTCGAAGTTGTAGGTTTGGGTAATATGCCGGTGCAGGGAAACAGAATTGAACTGGGTCAGGATCGCAACGCGGTAGATCCCCGAATTGATGCAGTTGCTGATCGGGATGTCAATGAGGCGATACTTCCCCGCGATCGGGACAGCAGGCTTCGAACGCGGCTTGGTCAATGGATGCAGGCGTGAGCCCCGTCCTCCGCCCATGATGACACCCAGGACATCGTTCATTGATGGCATGGCAAACTCCTTTGCTGTCATTGCGAGAGAGTGGCATCTCTAGTGCCACGACCGAAGCAATCTCATGCTTACGAATGGCAGTTCATATTGACGATACTATTATCTCTTAATTTTTAAAAGTTGTCGTACTTTCCCCGACACAAATACAAAAGGATATGCCAGCAGAATGAATAGATCAATCAATACAAAGATCAGGTTCAGTTTCATTTTTCACCTTCAACCACAGTAAGAATTGGAGTATGAGTTATATAGAAGTACGCCAATATCGTAAAATGGTTTCATTTCCATAGGGTAGTTAAATGTTTACAAATTACAACACTCAACTAAACAAACATCCTCCCGCACGGAGTGCGTGGAGGATGTTACTCATGAGATGCTCATACGAGTATAATGCAGGCAAATGTAGTGCCGAAGGAGGGAATCGAACCCTCATTCCCGTAGGGAACACGATTTTGAGTCGTGCGCGTCTGCCTATTCCGCCACTTCGGCTAATTTGTCGAAGATCCCGCCTCAACTGGGCGCCCCAAAGTATACCACTCTCAACCGGTAACGCAAGATGGTACCTGGCGTTACAGATTAGGAAAATATGAAACTCGGAATCATTGGATTACCTCAATCAGGAAAGACCACCATTTTCAATGCCCTGACGCGCGGCGATACGCCAACTACGGCTTCGGCTGGGCGCTTCGAGGTCCACACCGCGGTCGTCGAGGTCCCGGACCCGCGCGTGACCAAACTCTCGGAGATGTTCAAGCCGAAGAAGACCATCTATGCCAAAGTGACTTATGCGGATATCGCCGGGCTGGAAAGCGGAGCGGCCAAAAGCGGCATCTCCGGTCAGTTGCTGAACCAGTTGACCCAGATGGACGGGTTTATCCTGGTGGCGCGCGGCTTCGAAGATGACAGCGTTGCACACACGATGGGCAGCATCGATCCTGCCCGCGACGCCGATATCATGCTCAGCGAACTGCTGTTGAACGACCTCATCGCGGTGGAGCGCAAACTTGAACGCCTTACGGAGGAACGCAAAAAGGGCGGAACCGATAAAGTGGACAATGAACGCCAGACCGCCCTCTTCCAGCGCCTGCGCGAGGTGCTTTCGGAAAATACCCCTCTGCGGAAGGTGGAAGTCTCGGCAGAGGAGAGTAAAATCCTGGCCAGCTTTGGACTGCTCACACGCAAACCCGTGCTGATCGTTTTCAACATGGGCGAGGGGCAGACGGCCCCTGTCTGGGAGTTCGAGACCCCCTCAGTGGCGTTGCAGGGCAAGCTCGAGATGGAGATCGCCCAGATTTCGCCGGAAGACGCAGCGGTGTTCATGCAGGAGTACGGGATCGAAGAACTCAGTTTGAACAGGATGATCCGCCTCTCGTATGATCTGCTGCAGGTGCAATCGTTTTTCACGGTCGGTGAGGATGAGGTCCGGGCCTGGGAGACGCGGCGCGGCGCATCCGCCCAGGAAGCGGCCGGCGAGATCCATACGGATCTTCAGCGTGGATTCGTTCGGGCGGAGGTGGTGCACTACGACGACCTCATCAGCCTGGGCGGGATGAATGAAGCGAAGTCCAAAGGCAAGCTCAGGCTCGAAGGTAAGGAATATACCGTCAAAGACGGCGATATCGTGCACATCCGATCCAGTTTATAAGTTATGGAGTCAGCCAGCTTGCTGGCGAAAACGGCAGCCTGCTGCCGGACTCCAAAGAGAGGAGAGATTTATGGCGTATTCGATCAACACTTACTCAGTCAAACGATGGGATCTCGGCGAATTGTTCGCCGGTTTCCACAGCCCGGAGCTGCAAGCCGCGTTCGACAATGTGGAGGAGCAAGTCACGTCCTTCGAAGGTGTGCGGAATAAGCTCAAACCAGACATGAATGCGGAAACATTCGTCGATGTGGTGCGCGCCTCCGAAGAGATCGCCCGCATCATCAACCGAGCCTATGCATTTGCCGAGCTTTCTTTTGCCGCCGACACCCAGGACCAGAACGCACAAAGCCTGGTAGGACGTGTTCAGCAGTTCGTGGCGGAGATCCAGAACCGTACGTTGTTCTTCGACCTGTGGTGGAAGGAACTGGACGGTGCGAACGCCGAGCGTTTGATGAAAGCTTCAGGGGATTATCGCTACTATCTCGAAGCCATGCGCCATTTCAAACCGCACACGCTGAGTGAGGCGGAAGAAAAGGTCGTTAACCTCAAAGAAGTGACCGGCTCCAATGCCCTGATCAATTTATATGACTCGATCACAAACCGCTACGTTTTCAAATTAGAAGTAGATGGCGAAACAAAGGAACTCACCCGCGCCCAACTGCAGCCCTACATTCAGGGACCGGACCCTGATCTGCGGGCCCGCGCTTATCAGGAGTTGTATCGCGTCTATGGCGAGGACGGTCCCATCCTTGGGCAGATGTATCAGACCCGCGCCCGTGACTGGCACAACGAAAACATCCTCATGCGAAAGTTCGGCACTCCCATGTCGGTCCGTAATCTCACGAACGATGTGCCGGATGAGGCAGTTAATGTCCTGCTCGACGTGACGAAGAAGAACGCCAGGATCTTTCAGCGCTACTTCAAGATGAAGGCTAAATACGTCGGCATCCCTTCGGGAAAGCTGCGCCGTTACGACATTTACGCCCCGGTCGCCAAGTCGGATAAAGCTTTCGAGTTTGGTGACGCGGCGCGCATGGTCCTGGAATCTTTCACTGCGTTCGAGCCGCGCGTCGGAGAACTGGCGCAGCGCGTCTTCGACCAGGATCACCTGGACAGCGAAGTGCGCAAAGGCAAGCAGGGTGGCGCATTCTGTGCCTCGATCAATCCCGAAAATACGCCCTACGTGCTGATGAATTACACCGGGCGGGCGCGCGACGTGGCAACGCTGGCCCACGAGCTGGGACATGCCATCCATGCCATGCTGGCCTCGCATCACAGCACGTTCACGTTCCACTCCTCTCTGCCACTGGCCGAGACTGCCTCCACGTTCGGCGAAATGATGTTGACCGAAAAACTGCTTGCCGAAGAGACCGACGAAGCCGTGCGCCGCGATATCCTGTTCAAGCAGATGGACGATGCCTTCGCCACCATCCTGCGCCAGGTCTATTTTGCGATCTTCGAACGGGACGCGCACGCGCTGGTCCAGAAGAACGCCTCGACCGATGAACTGTGCGCGCTGTACATGGACAATCTGAAGGAGGAGTTCGGCGATTCGGTGGAATTGAGCGATGAGTTCAAGTGGGAATGGGTTTCCATCCCGCACATCTATCACACACCGTTCTACGTCTACGCCTATGCCTTCGGCCAATTGCTGGTGTTCTCGCTCTACCAGCAGTTCAAAGCGGAAGGCGAATCGTTCAAGCCGAAGTATCTCAAGATCCTGTCCTCCGGCGGATCGGAAGCCCCTGAGAGGATCCTGGCAGAAGCAGGCATCGATATCCGCTCGCCAAAGTTCTGGCAGGGCGGCTTCGACGTGTTGAGCCGAATGGTGGATGAGCTGGAGAAGTTGTAGGAAGCAGACGGGTAGAAAAGTAAACAGGTAAACAAGTCTTGTGGCTTGTTTACCTGTTTTTATTTATACAAAAGCTGCACTCACCAAACGGTTATGGCATATGTTTGTAGGGGACTACGTCAAAGTTTTGTTTAACTTATCTCATCAACTTGCCTTTTATTCTTTCAAATTCATCAAGTTTCCCTTCTGCAAGTGACCATCTTCGAACTTCATCAAGTTTGATCTTGTGTTGTTGCGCCACCAGGGTTGCCTGCAAAAGAGATTGTTGATCACCCCAGTGGTAATAAGCTGCCAGTCTGTCTTTGACACAGTCTGTGGGCGAGATAATTTTCAATGTGCCCGTGGAGAGTTTTTTCTCGACGATTTGATTTACGAGTTCTTCACCGATGGACAGAGGACCGGGAGGAAATTCAACAAAAAACTGTGACTCGGGATGCTTGAAATACCTCCCATCCTCGTGAAAGCCTATTTCCATCATTGCATCGCGAATTTTTCGTCTATTTACTCCGTATATGTTGATCAGGTCCAAATCCCTGGAAACATACTTGTTGTTGCTATAAATTGCAACTGCAGCGCCGCCAGAAAGGACAACTTCAATCCCGTTCCTTCTGAGATGAGATTGGATAAATGCACCCAATTCTCCTTGTGTCATCCTGTTCATAGTCTTCATAATGGCTTGCCCCGCTTTCTGGGTCTGCGCCTATTCATCATGAGTTCTTCGCGTACATCTTCTGGATAAAAGGAAAAAGCCTTTTCAAGCAGTTGTTTCAATTCAATCAGGAAGGGGTAGCGCGGACTGAACTGATACAGGCGTGTTCGTCCTGCTGTACGGCTAACCAGGACTCCACCAGCTTCCAGTTTGTCCAACTGCCTCTGGATTGCATAAAGATTGGCATCAAAGAATTGAGCGATCTCTCTGGCATATCCCTCGTTGCG